>DATKLQ010000126.1:0-5955 GCA_035542335.1 Ignavibacteriaceae bacterium
GGTTACGGTTAGCGTACGTTAGCCGAATTATGCTAAACCATTTTTATCATGCGCTTCAGTTTTTGCAGCTTCAAAGCTCCCTTTGTACCGAAGGCCGGACTCGAACCGGCACCTGGGGTGAGCCAGACTGGATTTTGAGTCCAGCGCGTCTACCAATTCCGCCACTTCGGCAAATGATTCAATTCAAAAGTAAAAAGGAAAAAGGAAAAAGGAAAATTCTAAAGAAGGATATTTTTAAGAGACTTAATAATTATGGATCTAAAGTGACTATTTGAATATCGGCATGCTATGCAAAGGGATGATTGGATTTACGATTTACGATTTATGATTTACGAATATATATTGAATAACTTCTGAATTCTTAATTCAAAAATCATAAATCTGAAATCGTAAATCTGAAATCATAAATCTGAAATCGTTAATCCTGCCGGAAACATGCAGGTTGTCCTAATAAATAAAAGAGCTTCATAGAGATTCTGGCTAAAATTAGCCAATGTTATAAAAATCCTCTTTATAAGATTAAAAAATCATACTTACCTCTTCAAATCAAGTGAATTTAACATTTTCCTAAAAAATGCCTCATGGTGGCATAATATTCGAAATTCCCGATAAACAATTTCAAATTTCGTCCCTGCAGGACAATAATTTTAAATAAATAAGGTTTACTCTTAAAAGTTATTTTATTATGCATCCTGATCCTATCTACATAACCCAGCCATTTTTGCCTCCTTTAGAAGAGTTTCATAAATATTTAAATGAAATATGGGAATCAAATCGGCTTACCAACAAAGCAAAGTTCCACCAGGAGTTTGAAAAGAGTTTTAAAATAAATTTCAGTGTTGGCAAAGCATGACCGATAAAGAAAATTTAATCGGGAAGTATTATTCCGGAGTTAATGCGGACACATATGAACTTAGGAGGAAGTGTAATCCGAAATGGCAGTTTGAGGAAGAAACTTTAAAAAGAGTCTTAGATGATTTAAAGACCGGGATTAATGATCTAATCGATGCCCCTGTTGGATCGGGAAGGTTCCTGGAATTTTATAAAACCTTAGGAAAAGAAAAAATCATTTACGGCATCGATTATTCTGGCGACATGCTTAAAATAGCCTTGGAAAAATGCAATTTGCCGAATATCTCCTTTATTAAAAAAGATATTATTAATGACAAGCTGCAAGTCTCGGCAGATTTAAGTATTTGTTACAGGTTTTTAAACTTGATAAATCATGATGAGGCAGCAAAAGTCCTGAATAATTTACTAACGTCGGCAAAAAAATATTCCTTAATCGCAATAAGAACAGTGGAAGACGATTACAGCGGGGAAATGTTCGTAGAGAATAAAATTTATCTGCATAGGCTGAGCTATGTAAAAAGAATAATTAGCGAGAATAATTTTGAAGTTGAGAGGAAATTTGATTTCACGGATAAAAGAGAAGGTCAATACTCGGTTTTTTTATGCCGGAAAATTTCTGAAAGATATCCTATCCTAAGCAGCCGAATTAATAAAAACCTGAAGTTGGTATACACATACGGAGAGAAAGAACCACAGGGAAAGATTTATCAGGTTAAGAATGTAGGTCATGCCGAGTTCATTAAAGAAATATCGGCAAGGGAAGAAGTAAAGAAATATTTCCCTGAAATAAAAAATGTTCAAGGTGATTTTGTTAATGCCGAGTGGATTAATGGAAGGCTAGCTGATTCATCTGAGTGGATCGATGTGATTAAAGTGCTTGCAGATATTCAGAACCTCCGCTATTCAGGTAGCTCTTCGTTTGATTATGTAGAAGATATTGTCCTTCCCAGGTTTTATTTAACCCATCCGTTAACAGGGATTAAGCTTTACAAGGAAATAGAATCAATAATTAAAGAGGAATCGAAAAGATATTCTTTTAAAATCTCTCACCCTGATGTCATTCCCGGTAATATAATTAATGATAACGGGCAGCCTATGGTAATTGATAACGAGCTTCTATGTTATTCGTTATATCATAGAATAGATATTTTAAACTTGCTTCATAATTTGAAACCGGATAATAGGCTCCCCGTTTTTCTAAGATACTGTTCCTTAGCAGGCTTAAGCATTGAGGCTCTTAAGCTTGAAAATCGTTTCCTTCAGGCAATATGGCTTGCAAGGCAGGTAGGTTCTTTTATAATAAAAGAAAAAACGGATTCGGCGGTTAACTTAATAAATTCATATTTAAAGAGGGATAATATTCTGCCTCTAAATCTATATGATCTGAGAGCAGCCTCCGGTTTTAAGGGAATTCACCATACAGGATCTTCCAATGATTAGGAGACAGCAGCAATGATCGACAGAAATCTGACTGTTGTAGTCAGAACAGTAAATGAAAGAACAACGGATGCCTGTATTAACTTAACTGCTGAGACTGTTAGTCGGGAAGAAATTAATATTGTCAATGAAATACCCTTTAGTGAAGCGGTTAAAAAATCTTTTGAGATTGGGATTGAAAAGAAGAAAAAATGGACTTTGATCATAGATGCCGATGTCCTTGTCAGGCCTTCATTTATCAGGGAAGTTCTGGAATTCGCAGATGTTCAATCACCTGATACGTTTGTTATTCTAGGATTGGTGTTCGATAAAATTTTCAATGTCTTCCGTCCCGCAGGCAATCATCTTTACCGTACCCGGTTTTTGCCTGATGCAATGAAATTAGTTTCTAATAATGCATATTCTATACGTCCGGAATCAGACCTTATTAACCGAATGACCGAGAACGGTTTAAAATTCATTCAAAAAGATTTAATCGCAGGCCTGCATGATTTTGAGCAGGATTATCTCAGCATAGCAAAAAAATCTTTCGTACATGCACATAAGCATACAAGTATAATTGAAGAAATCCTTCCCTACTGGACGGAAAGAGCAGCCGCTGATCTTGATTTTTATGCTGCCATGCTCGGTATAAAAGCCGGGAGCCTCTTTAATGAAAACGTCTCCATAGATAGTAATTTTTTGGAAGAACGCTGTCGCACTCTGCTTGATAAAAAGGTTTTTATTCCGAAACCTCCCCTTTCAACGTCAGAATATAATTCCGAAAAAATTAATTCGATCCTGTCTTCTTTTCTAAGCAAAACAGCAAACCTCCAGGAAAAAATCTTTCCCGTATCAAGATGGAACTGTGAAATAATTAAGGAAAAGATTTCATTTAAAAAGAATTCAAATAAATATAACACTAAAGCAGTTCAGCAGAATACGCAGATTCTTTTTGTGGCAAACGGACCGAACCAAATTAATGGACCGAACATATGGCTGCAGAGAATGCTTCCTGAATTAAAGGGAAGAGGTTTCCGGCCTAAAGTAATATTTCTTATGTCAAATGCATCCGACTGTGTAGTAGTTAAAAACTTAAGAAATTTAGGAATTGAATGCAGAATTCTGCATAAGAAAAAATATACTGAGGAAAATATAGTTGAGCTTATTAAGATAATAAAGAAAGATCCTCCCGATGTTTTCATTCCTAACCTTTCCGTGCCGGCTTATTACGCCTCAAAGTGGATTAAATCAGCGGGTATTCCAACCGTTGGGGTCATCCGTTCAGATGATAAATTCCATAACGATTTAATCGATTATTTTTTCTCAGGGGAAGATGAATTCAGATTAAGCGGTTTTGTATGCAAATCAAAATTTTTGGAAGATCTGCTTATATCGAAAAATGTCGGACAGATTAAAATCTTAAGAGCTGCCTCAGGCACTTATATGCCGGAAAAATCAGTTCCGCCTCCGGCAGATTCTTTAAAGCTGGTTTATACGGGAAGGCTGGTGCAGCGGGCAAAAAGAATCTTTGATGTAATCAGGTTTATGAAACGTGCCGTAACCGAAGTTCCCGGTGTGTCTGCCTGTTTACACGGTGTTGATCTCGAGGGCGGGAAAGCGATTGAAGAAATAAAAAATGCCCGATTAGGCGAAAAGCTGGAATACAAAGGACAAATTGAATTTGAAAATATTTATAGAGTCCTTCTTCAAAATCACGTTTTTGTTCTTCTTTCCGAGTATGAAGGAATGTCCACCTCATTAATGGAAGCAATGGCCTGCGGTTTAGTTCCTGTTTGCACTAAGACAAGAAGCGGTTCTGCCGAAATTATCCGGCAAAATGAAAACGGCTTATTCGTTGAGACAGCAGGAGATTTTGTTGAAGCCGTAAAACGCTTGAAATATGAAAAAGGATTATGGGAAAAACTTTCCCGTAATGCAAGAAAAACAATTGAAGAAAAATATTCTATCGAAATTTCCGCTAATAAATGGACAAACTTTCTAAATGATATTCTATCCGATAAAGGGAAGCCGAAGGAAATTATAATCCCTGATATTAATAATCTTTCTCTCCCGCCGCTTAAGATTTCAGATTACGGGATTTGCCGGGAAGATATAAGGATGCCCGCAGTTGGTAAAAATATAGAAGATAATTTTCTCAACCCGCAGCTTGTGCCTGAGAATGTCGATCTATATTTAATAAGGAAAGGTATCAAAGAAAGCATCATAAAAAATCTTTCAAGATTTAAAGGAATTCTCTTGGATCTCGGCTGCGGTGAAATGCCGTACAAGAATTTTATTTTAAATAACCAGCCTGCAGTAACTAAATACATCGGGATGGATATTCGAAACGAAATTTACCAGAAAAATATAAAGCCGGATATCTATTGGGACGGTATAAATATCCCGCTTCGGGATGAAAGCATCGATTGTACATTTGCTACGGAGGTATTCGAACATGTTCCCTACTTGGATAACCTGCTGAGGGAATTACACCGGGTAATGAAGCCTGGAGGAAGAATCTTTTTTACAGTTCCATTTTTATGGCCGCTGCACGATATTCCAAACGATGAATACAGGTATACTCCTTTTTCCTTAAAGAGAATTTTTAATGCAGCCGGTTTCTCAAATACAGAACTTGGCTTTCTTGGAGGCTGGGATGCAAGCCTTGCACAGATGATCGGCTTATGGCTTAAAAGGAGCCCGATAAAATCTGAAGACCGGGAAAATCTTACTAAATCTCTTTTCCCTCTTTATAAATCTTTAGCGGAATCCGATATTACTTCATCCGATTTTAGCTCTCAAACAATGTTTACAGGTATCTGGGGGATTGCCAATGCCTAAAAAAAGAATAACCCCGCCCTCTAATGTAAAAAATAAAATTGTCGTAATTGAAGAGTCTTTCCCAACCGTCTCTGAGACTTTTATTCTCGACCAGATTACCGGATTAATCGATTTAGGATTTGAAATTGAAAACTGGGCTTTCAATAAATTAAATCCTGCTGCCGTACACAAAAATATTATAAAATATAAGCTTGATGAATGCACAAAATATTTTAACTTACCCTCCGCCAGGCTGCATGCAGTTCCGGGAGAATGGTTTAGAAAATTCCAAGAATTGAATCCCTCCGTCAGTATAAGAACAAGCGATGTATTCCATGTTCACTTCGGGACTTCCTTTATCAATCTTCAGCCCCTTTTCATGAAATTTCCAAACAGGGTTGTTGTTTCATTCCACGGTTATGATGCTTCCCAAATGATAAACAATCATGGAAATAAAATATATGCCTTTTTATTTGAACGAGCAGATTTAATTACAACTCCAAGCAGGGAGATGAAAAAAAGGCTCGTTGAAGCCGGGTGCAATGAAAATAAAATAGTTGTTCATCATTACGGGATTGATCTTAATCTTTTCAAGAAGAAAGAAAGCGAAAATAATCCTGAAATTAGGATTCTCACAGTCGCGCGGCTTGTAGAAAAGAAAGGAATTTTGAATTCTTTAAAGGCTTTTTCAAAATTATCAGATAAAAGAAAGATAAAATATAAACTTATAGGGGAAGGACCTCTTGAAAATGAAATAAGAACTGCAATCCGAAATTTAAATCTTAATAATTATTTAGAGATTATCCCATTTCTTCCGAAGGAAAAAATTGCTGAGGAAATGTCAAATTCCGATATTTATCTCTT
>DATKLQ010000127.1:0-22796 GCA_035542335.1 Ignavibacteriaceae bacterium
ACAATCTCCAGCTTGTGCCGTTTAGCCATTTCATAATCATTCGGATCGTGAGCGGGGGTTACTTTTACTGCTCCTGTGCCGAATCCCATTTCAACATATTCATCGGCAAAGACAGGAATCTCTCTTCCCACTAAAGGAAGAATAACTTTTTTCCCGATATATTTTTTATACCTTTCATCATTAGGATTTACGGCAATACCGGTATCTCCGAGCATTGTTTCAGGACGGGTTGTTGCAATGGTTATAAACTCACTGCTTTCTTTAACAGGATATTTAAAATACCAAAGTTTTCCATTCACTTCCCGGTATATAACCTCTTCATCCGAAATTGCGCTTTTAGATGCGGGGTCCCAGTTAACCATCCTATAACCGCGGTAAATTTTTCCTTCTTTATAAAGATCGACGAAAGTTTCTATTACTCTTTTATAATAATGATCATCCATAGTGAAGCGTTCCCGCTCCCAGTCGCAGCTCACGCCTAGCTTTTTGAGCTGCCGGATTATAATACCCCCGTACCTCTCCTGCCATTCTCTGCAATATTTCAAAAATTCTTCCCTGCCGATTTCGAATTTGTCAATCCCTTTTTCTTTTAAATAATTGGTTACCTTTGATTCGGTGGCGATGGAAGCATGATCTGTTCCCGGAACCCAGCATGCATTGAATCCCTGCATTCTTTTCATCCGGATTAAAATATCCTGGATTGTGTTATTTAGGATATGCCCCATCGTAAGCATCCCGGTAATATTAGGAGGAGGAATGACAATGGTGTATGGTTTCTTTTTTTGATCTATTTCAGAATGAAAGAGATTATTTTTCAGCCAGTATGAATACCATTTATCTTCAACGTCGGATGGATCATATGCTTTAGGGATTTCTTTTATTTCATTTGAGGGCATAGTTCAATTCTATTATTATTCATTCAATAAAATGCAAATATAAATAAAAAATGAAAGAGCTAGAGATACTTTTTATTGATCTTTTATCCGGGAGTAGATTTATTAATGTCTAAGGATCAAGGCCCCTAATGAGCGAAACTTTTTTTTGCAGTTTCTTCTTTAACGTTAACAGGAGAAAATATGAATTTATTCGTCGGTACCAGCGGGTACAGCTATAAAGAATGGAAGGGGAATTTTTATCCGGAGGATCTCCCGGATAAAAAAATGCTGGGATATTATTCCGAGAGGTTTTCAACTGTAGAAATTAATAATACATTTTACCGAATGCCCAAGAGAGAAGTGTTTGAATCCTGGAAAGAGCAAGTGCCGGCAAATTTTAAATTTATTTTGAAAGCCCCGAGGCAAATTACTCACAGCAAACCGCTTAAGGAAAAAGATTCCGCAGTCGAATATTTTTTAAAAACATCATCGGCACTCAATGAAAAACTCGGTGTTTATCTTTTCCAGCTCCCTCCTTATGCAAGAAAAGATATTGAGACATTCAGAAAATTTACGGAAATAATTTCGGGTTCAGCCCGCGCAGCATTCGAATTCCGTCACCTGAGCTGGTTTGATGATGAGGTGTATGATTCTCTGAAAAAAGGGAACTTTGCCCTCTGCTTATCCGATACCGATGAAGAACCAATTAAACAAGTTACCTCGACAGCAGATTGGGGTTATTTGAGACTTCGCAGAACCGGCTACGATAAAAAATCTTTAACTGAATGGCATAAAAAAATTACCGGGCAGAACTGGAAAGAAGCCTATATTTTTTTCAAGCATGAAGAAGAGGGGAAAGGACCTGAATTTGCTAAAAAGTTTATTGAGTTGATTTAATAATCCAAAATTATTGGATTCCTTTTTTTAATTCATAAAGATTTATAAGATTCGGAATAAAAAAATTCTCAAATTGCCAATTCTTAAGTTCCGAAGGTATAGGTATTTCTTTCAATTTGTCTTCCGGAGTCTTAAGCTTTATTGCATCATCGACAATATTGCTTATTAAATTAATATACTTGATCATCGAATCAATTCCATTATTATTTGTAAGCGGACCATGCCCGGGGATTATTACATCAGCCCTAAGCTCCGACAATTTATTCAAATAATTAATCCAGCCGGTAATTGAACCGTCTCCAAGCCATGGATGCCGCTGAGCGAAAACCAAATCGCCGGCGAAAAGAACTTTATCCTCAGGAAGCCAAAGAACCAAATCGCTTTCAGTGTGGCCCTTACCGTTCGTAAAAATTACGGCTCGCCTTTTCGTTCCATGAATGTAAAGCGAATCATCTATTGTAAAGTTCGGCAGGGTTATTTTGTAATTATTAAATGATCCCTTAATTGCCTTATAATAACCGAGCCACATTTGATCCTCCTCCAGGTTGGCAGAATCTTTTTCTTCCTCTAATTTCTTTAAACAATTATTTATATTCTGATCAACCGTGCTCTTCTCATAATCCAGCTCTTCCGGCTCATTTTTTTGAATTAAATCTCTAGTTTCCGAAGTAGCAATTATCACTGCATTTTCAAATACCTGATTGCCGCGTATATGATCATTATGATAATGGCTGTTTATTACATATTTAACAGGCTTTAATGTAAGCTGCTCAGCTGCTCTTTTTAAATCCTCTGCCGCTTCAGGCGAAATAAATGTATCAAAGACAAGGACAACATCGCCGAGATCGATTATACCTGAATTAGAGATTGCAAATCCGCCCGGTTTATTAATTGCGGCGAAAATTCCTTCTTTAATTTTTTCAATTTTAAAATGTTTCGATTCAAAATTTTGAGGATAGGCAGCAATAAAAGGAAATAAAAACAGGAATGCTGCAATGTTTTTAAAAGATAATTTCATATTCATTTCCATTTTCTTTAAACTTAAAAAACGAAATATATAATAAATGAATTATCAATTGTGTTATCTCATTCTCATATCGTGTATAGGGAAAGAAATCTTAAGTACACTTCTTGGCTAAAAGCAGCTTAAATAGAAGTGTTTTTGAACGAATTTTTACTAATTTTACGCTCTAAAAAGGAGAAACTTTTTGGATTGTCCTGTTTGCAGCCACTCCATGATTATCCTGGAATTAAACCAGGTTGAAGTTGATTATTGCACAACCTGTTCCGGCATCTGGCTTGACGAGGGAGAGCTTGAGCTTCTTTTGGAAGATTCCTTGGAAAAAAGCAAGCTGTTTGAATCGTTTACCATAGATAAAGATAGCAGAGAAAAACAGGTTAAATGCCCGGTTTGCAGAAAAAAAATGGAGAAGGTTGTCTGTGGAAATGAAAATAAAATAATTCTGGATAAATGCAGGAAGAATCACGGTTTATGGTTCAATAAAGGAGAGCTTGAAGCCGTAGTGGAAATAGGAAGCCTTGATAAACATAATAAGATAGTTTTATTATTAAGAGAGATGTTTTCTCATAATTTGAATAAAGAATGATCAATGCTCAACTATCAATGTTCAAAACTCATTTGGAATAAGCAGTCGAATACTGATCATTGATCATTAAACATCCTTAAAGATATTTGTTTTAAATTCAAACTAATTACTGAGGTTAAAAATGATTCCTCTTATTATCGTAATTGCTTTAATAGTAATTTTTGTTTTTTACATTATTTCAATCTACAATTCTCTTGTAGGATTACGAAACCAGGTGAAGAATGCCTGGTCGCAGATTGATGTGCAGCTGAAAAGGCGGCATGATCTTATTCCTAATTTGGTTGAGGCGGTAAAGGGATACATGGCACATGAACGCGGTACTCTCGAGAATATTACAAACGCACGCTCGAAAGCTGTGAATGCACAGGGTATCTCTGATAAAGCGAAAGCCGAAGCACAGTTGAGCGAAGCAATCGGGAAATTTAACCTGGTTGTTGAAAATTATCCTGAACTTAAAGCAAACCAGAATTTCCTGGCTCTGCAGGAGGAATTATCTTCCACTGAAAATAAAATCTCCTTCTCTCGTCAGAATTATAATGACCAGGTTTTATTCTTCAATAACAAAATTCTGATGTTCCCTTCCAATATAATTGCGGGAATGTTCAACTTTAAAGAGGAAGTATTCTTCCAGGTCGAGGACGCAGGCGAAAGAGCAGTCCCCAAAGTTAGTTTTTCATAAATTCTTAAGAGGTTCATCAACTCCGATAGGAGTTGAATCTCTGTAGTAACAAATAAAGCAAAACGGAACTCCGTAGGAGTTCGACAAAAATATATTTGACATAATGTGGGAATTAATTCAATCTAATAAAAGAAAATCCGTTTTTCTTATATCGGGAATGGCAGTCACTCTAATTCTTCTTGGGTATTTAATCGGCAGCGCCTTTTATCCGGGTGAAGGCGGACCAGCAGGAATTTTTATTGCCGTAATAATATGGACTATAATGATCATTGTGAGCATGGCGGGGGGAAACTCATTGCTCCTTTCATTAAGCCAGGCTAAGGAAGTTACACCTGATGTCCACCAGCAGCTTTTTAACGTGGTTGAGGAGATGAAGATTGCATCGAATCTTCCTGCGGTGCCGAAGGTTTATATTATTAATTCGGAAGCAATGAATGCATTTGCCACAGGTATGGATCCTTCAAACTGCGCTGTTGCAGTAACAGCCGGACTGCTCTCAAAAATGAACCGGGACGAGCTGCAAGGTGTTGTCGCACATGAAATCTCCCACATCATGAACAGGGATACAAAATTCATAGCTTACGCTGCTGTTATGCTTGGTACTATCGTAATTATTTCGGAAATATTTTTAAGGGGAATGTTCCGGTCTAACTTAACAAGAAGATACGGCTCTAAATCCAAGGGCGGCGGACAGGCGCAAATTGTTATCCTAATTATCGCAATTGTCTTCGCAATCCTTGCACCCATTATGGCAAGGCTTCTTTATTATGCAATCTCCCGCAGAAGAGAATATCTTGCAGATGCTTCGGCAGCAAGAATAACTCGGTACCCGGAGGGACTGGCTTCAGCTTTGGAAAAAATTTCGGAATGTACTGCTCCGCTGCAATCGGCAAATAAAGTAACAGCGGCATTATTCATCGCAAATCCTTTAAAGAAGGAAGGAAGCAAGCTTTCCGATTTAACCAGCACACATCCTCCCATTTCAGAAAGAATAAGAATTTTAAGAAGTATGATGCACGGGCATGGCGCTAATTACCGTGACTACCAGAAAGCATTTTCTGCAGTTAAAAATTCTTCTGCTCCTATTATTCCTCCATCAGGATTGAGCGATAATAATTTAGTACCTTTACGGGAACCCTGTCCCGATACAACCGGCGGTCTTTCACCTTTGGATGAAAAAAGAAAAATGGGGAATATAATGATGGCTGTAAATAATTATTCTTCTTTAACATGCCAATGCGGATTAAAGCTGAAGATTCCGCCGGGCTTCGGTACAAATAAGCCTGAAATCAAATGCCCCAAATGCGGAACTATAAATAAAGTATCCCGCTCAACCCAGATTTTGCCTTAGGGTGCGATTAGAGTCATAGCAAGAACTGATTCCGCCGGTTCCCAATTGATTCTCTCTGTATAATAATTTATTTTAATTCGTCCTTTCTTTACTCGCAGACTTTCTACTCAACAGCCGGAATATATATGAGCAAGGTGCAGAACGGTATTCCACGGTTAACTTGGATCTACATCAGCGGAGCAGCTTCACTTTTTTTTCTAGTAGCTGCAATCCTAATGATCTTTCTTTCTCCGCGCCTAACCGAATTCGGAATAACAAAATCATTTTATTATATAATTTTAATTCCTGTAGGTTTAGCTTCCGCGGCTTTTTTATTCGGCGCATTGCGTTCGAGCGCTAAATACTCCGGCAAAACTTCTTACGGCAGCATAGAGCTTACCGGTCCGGTAGTGATTTTCTGCCTTGTTGTAATCGGGGGCTTTTATTTCGCTTCGCCTGAATCTGAATTCCTGCTGACAATCAGGACCGTCAATACTGCCAGGCCCGAAAAAATTATTAATGAAGGTTCGATCATTATCGATCTGGGAGAGCAGAGGCTTGAAAAAAAGCTTAACGAAAACGGAGAAATAATGTTCCCCGGAATTTCTTCAAAGTTCATCGGAAAACCGCTAACTCTATTTCCGCAGATAAAAGGATATAAAATTAAGGGAAGCAATTCAATAAAGATACCTGAAAATCATGTAATCTATCTCGAACTCAATGAAAGAATAGATTCAACTTTATTGAGAGGAATGGTTATCGATCAAAAAGGCAATCCTGTTGATTCTGTTTTTATAGATATTGAAAGCGGCATCGCATCGGCAACCAGCGACGATAAAGGAAGATTTTCAGTCATAGCCCCTGCCTCCGTAGGTGAAGCTGTGCTGCTGACTGCCTTAAAAAACGGCTCAACGCTTTACAGGGATTTCATAACGGTTACGGAAAAGGGTTCCATTACAATTAAGCTGAGAAATGTTGAACAATGAAATTGAATTGCCTTTTGGTTTTAGTCTTTCCAGCTCTCATTTTTGCTCAGTCAATTCAATTAAGAGGAAAGGTAATTGACGACGGCAGGAAACCAGTAGCTAATGTATTAATTAGATTTACCTCTTTAGGCGATGCACTTACCACTAGTTCAGGAGAGTTTATAATTTCAATTCCGGAAAATGTAAAATATGTCGATATAACTTTAAAAGACGACAGCCTTCAGCTCCTTTATCCTGTAGACTCTAAAATTCCGGTTCCATCCGATCCAAGTTTTATAACAACAGTTCTGGTTTCAAAAAATAAAAACAAGGAAGCAGAGCCCGATAAATCCAAAAGAAGGAGTGAATCAATAAAAAGATATGCCGAGCTTGAAAGATTATTGAAAGAAAATGGCAGCACAAATAAAGAGATACAGGAATTCCTTAAAAGATATATAGAAATTGAATCTGAAAAGCTGGAATTAGATAAAGCAAAGCTGGAAGCAGACCTTAAGAAATCGGGAATACGAGATGAACTCTTCGAGAATATATCTCCTCTTCTTTCGGAATATCTGCTCAGACTAAAGAATCTGAAAACTTCTTTTGAGACATACACCGAAATAGCTTTTGTTTCCAATCCGGGAATTGAAAACCTTAATAAAGCTGTCAGGACATACAATCCGCTTTTCGACACCATCAGCAATAACTACAAATCATGGAAGAAAGAAATAAGTTCAGGCTGGGATCAAAATCTTTCGGAAAAATTCGGTTTGGCAGTAAACTACATGATTGATGAGGTACACAAGCCGTATGTCCTTCAATTAAATGAATGCATCAGGATGATAAATGAGGTAAAATTAAAAATCGGGAATGAGGACGAGCAGCAGGAAAAAAAAGAGAAAATCAGGCAGAATCTTTCTTTTATAATGAAAAACCTGGAGCTGAAGATCCCGATTCTTGAAAGCAGGTTTAACGAATTGCTTACTGCAATGGAATTGACCGGAAATGGAACTTTGGAGTAGTGGAGTAATGGAAATGGAATATTGGAATGATGGAATATTGGAATGTTGATACCCAACACCGGATACGAGATACCAGATACTGGATACTGGATAACATGAAACTTATCCGGTATCAGGAATCCGGCATCTCATATCATTAATAAAAATATTTATCGGCAAATAGGAGATGCAAATATGAAAAATATTATTGCGATGATTGTATTACTATCCGCCCTTCTATTCCTTTTAAACCGATGCTCCAAGGATGATAATAATCCCGTTGAAGGCGACAGCCCTGTAGTAGATCCGATAACAAACACCTGGACCGATACGGCAAACCTTGATCACAGGTTTTCACTTCTTACCTATGATTCTACAGTTTCAAGGGGAATATTTTTTGGAGAGGAAAGCCACCCTGACTCTTTAACAATCGCCCAGATTCATGGTTTTTTTGACAAGACTTATGTAGAATTCGATGCAATTTGGGCCTTCAACCGGAGAATAAAATACAAAGGCAATTTTGTAAATAGCAATAGAATAGATCTTCAGTCTTCATTAGGGAAAATAGTAATTACCAGGTAGCCTTATCCCATTATACTATCCGAATTTTTTTTTAGTTTTCACGGAAAGAATTTGATAATGTTTCCCAGTAAGTACAAAGCGCTTGTAGTGAGGGAAGAAAACGGGAAATTTGTCCGGCAAATAGAAGAATGCTCGATTCAAGATTTGCCTCCCGGCGAAGTTTTAATAAATGTTAATTACTCTTCTTTAAACTACAAAGATGCTCTTTCGGCAATTGGAAATAAAGGGGTAACAAGAAAATACCCTCACACCCCGGGAATTGATGCTGCAGGAGTTATTGCCTCTTCTTCAAATAAAAATTTCCCCGAAGGCGAAGAAGTTTTAGTAACAGGATATGATCTCGGGATGAATACTCCCGGCGGATTCGGCAATTACATCTGGGTTCCGGCGGATTGGGTGGTGAAGATTCCGGAAGGCTTGAGCCTTAAAGAAAGCATGATCTTAGGTACAGCCGGTTTTACAGCAGCCCTATCTCTTTATAAGCTGGAATTGAACGGATTAAATAAAAGCGGCAAAGAAGTTTTAATTACGGGGGCAACAGGCGGAGTCGGTTCTTTAAGTGTCTTAATTTTCTCCAAAGCCGGTTACAACGTGACTGCATCAACCAGAAAGATTGACAAATCCGGCTACTTAAAATCTCTTGGGGCAAATCAAATAATAAACAGTAATGATTTAATTGATCAAGGCGGCAAAGCGCTTCTTCAGAAAAAATGGGACGCAGGAGTAGATACAGTCGGCGGAAATATTTTAACTACTGTGATTAAATCTCTAAAATACGGCGGCTCTGCTGCTGCCTGCGGATTGACTCTTTCAAATTCAATTGCAACAACTGTTTATCCTTTTATACTTAGGGGAGTAAATCTTTTAGGAATTGCCTCTGCCGAAACTCCGATGGATCTTAGATTAAAATTATGGGAAAAACTCTCTGTCGAATGGAAGCCGGATAACTTAAATGCAATCTGCACAGAAATATCTCTTAAGGAGCTGAATGAAAAAATAGATCTGATGCTCGAGGGGAAGATTACGGGAAGGATTTTGGTTAAGCATGGAATATAAACAGATGCCGGATACAGGATACCGGATACCTGATTCGGGATATGGTACCCGAAACCGGGAATCTTTATCCATCATCCGGTATCTGGAATCCGGTATCTGGAATCCGGTATCTGGCATCATGCATTCGGCATCTTGTTCAAATATCCACATCAACCTTCATCGGTTCAACCTCCCAGATTTTTTCGGAATATTCCTTTATTGAGCGGTCGGATGAGAATTTTCCTATTCTGGCGGAATTCAAAATTGATTTTTTAGCCCACTCGGATTGATTCGAATACAATCTGCTTACCTTCTGTTGAGTATCTATATATGATTGGTAATCGGCAAAGAGGCAGTAATAATCGTAATTCAAAAGTCCGTCAATTATGGGTTTAAAAATTCCTGGCTCGGTTGGATTAAAATAATTTGATGAGATAAGATCGATTACTCTTCTCAGTTGTTCGTTACGCTCGTATATTTCACGCGGATCATAACCATTGCGTTTAAGCTCAACTACTTCTTCCGCATTGAGACCGAAAATAAAAATATTTTCGGGACCTACTTCTTCTTGAAGCTCAATATTGGCACCATCCATTGTTCCTATTGTCAATGCGCCGTTAAGTGCAAGCTTCATATTGCCTGTTCCGGATGCTTCAAATCCCGCAGTAGAAATCTGCTCGGAAAGATCGGAGGCAGGGATGATCTTCTCGGCCAAGCTTACGGAATAATTCTTAAGAAATAAAATCTTAAGCTTATCCCCGATATCTTTATCATTATTTATCACTCCTGCAACAGCATTGATCAATTTTATTTCAAGCTTCGCCATGTAATAGGCAGGCGCAGCTTTACCGGCAAACAAAACTGTCCTCGGCACGACCTCTTTATTAGGATTATCCTTTATCCAGTTATAGAGAGTTATTACATGAAGAACGTTCAGAAGCTGCCTCTTGTATTCATGAAACCGTTTTATTTGCACATCAAACATCGACTCAAGATTGACTTTAATGTTGTGCTCGCTGAAGATATATGATCTTAAAAGATCTTTGTTAAACCATTTTGCGCTCTGCCAGTTCTCGAGAAAATCCGTATCATCCATGTGCTCTTCAATTTTTTCCAGCATAGATAGATCCTTAATCCATCCGCTGCCGATTTTATCCGTTATTAGCCCGGACAACATCGGATTGGCGGCACGCAGCCACCTTCTTTGTGTAATCCCATTTGTTACGTTGTAAAATCGATCTGGATACATATTGTAGAAGTGCTTGAAGAGTTTTTCCTTTAATATTTTGGTATGAAGCTCCGCGACTCCGTTTACCGCATGCGATCCTACAATAGCCAGGTTTGACATTTTAACCTTTTTCTCCGGCCCCTCTCTAATAATTGATAATTCTGCGATGACAGAATCGTCGGTTGTATAATTTTTTCTTGCTTCCTCCAGAAAGCGGTGATTGATTTCATAAATAATTTCCATATGGCGAGGCAGGAGATCGCTCATTATATTAACTGTCCATTCTTCCAGTGCTTCAGGAACCACCGTATGATTTGTATAGGAAAAAGTATTTTTTGTAAGCTCCCAGGATTCTTCCCAGCCCATTCCCTCGGTGTCCATTAGTATCCTCATTAACTCCGGTATTGCAATAACAGGATGCGTATCGTTCAGCTGGATTGCTGTTTTATCCGCAAATTTTTTCAGGCTTTTATGATTTATTTTATATTTTCGAATAATGTCCTGCAAAGTGGCAGATACAAAAAAATACTGCTGCCTCAGGCGCAGGTATTTTCCTTTATCAATAGTATCGTTCGGGTAAAGCACTTTTGAAATATTTTCGGAATTATCCTTTCGCTCAACAGCCTGGAGATAATTTCCCATATTGAAATCTTTAAAGCTGAATTCGCTGGTTGCCTTTGACCGCCACAAACGCAGATTGTTGACCGTTTCCGTTCCATAACCCGGAATAGGCACATCATATGCAACGGCAAGCATATCTTCAGTATTAATCCAGTCGAATTTCTTTTTGCCGTTTGTATTCACTACTACGGATTTCCCGTAAAATTTAACCCGGTACTCAAGCTCTCTCCGCATTATTTCCCAAGGATTTCCATAGCTCAGCCAGTTATCGGCTTTTTCAACCTGCCAGCCGTTTTCCATATCCTGTTCAAAGATCCCGTACTCATACCTGATGCCGTATCCGAATGCAGGCAGTTCAAGAGTCGCCATTGAATCGAGGAAACATGCTGCAAGCCTTCCTAAGCCGCCGTTGCCCAAACCCATTTCCCTTTCTATATCTCTTATATCTTCCAGGCTGTATCCGTTTTCACGCAGAATATTATAGCATTCATCATAATAGTTTAAATTAATAAGAGCGTTTCCCAGGAGCCTCCCCATTAAAAATTCCAGCGAGAGGTAATAAACTCTTTTTACATCTTCTTCCTTATATTTTTGCTGTGTTCTTAACCATCTGCGGACCAATCTATCCCTGATTGCAAGGGATAAGGCATAATATGCATCACTTGGAGTCACCGTAAATTTATCCTTAACAAGTATGAATTCAAGGTGTTCGGCAAATTGATTGGACAGGGAGTAACTTTCCATCTTTTCCTTATCTGTAAAGAACACCGAACCATTTTTTAGACCCATTGATTACCTCAATATTAATACCATTATTTATTTTGTTTAAGAATTATCAAGCTCGGAAAGCAGGTTTAAAATATCCAGAGATTTTGTAGTCATTAGCAAATGGCCTTCGGAGTCAACCGGCCAATTTTCCAACGGTTTATCTGTATAAAGTTCAATACCGTTTCCGTCTGGATCGGAGAGATAGATTGATTCCGATACGCCGTGATCGGAAGCCCCTTCAATTTTATAATTTTTCTCATACAATCTTTTAAGCACCTTAGCAAGTTCTTTTCTGTTTGGATAAAGTATTGCAAAATGATAAAGGCCTGTGTGACCGGGAGGAGCAGGAGGTGCACCTTTCCCTGCCCAGATATTTAAACCGATATGATGATGATATTTTCCTGCAGAAAGAAATACCGCTCCTGTTCCGTAATATTGAGTTACCTCAAATCCTAAAAGATCCCTGTAGAATTTTAAAGAGCGCTCAAGATCAGAGACAGTTAAATGTACGTGTCCAATTTTCGTATCGGGATGAGCTTTAAAATCCAAATATCTGCTCCGGTTATTTATATTTGACCAGCAAAGATAATATTAAGCAAGCGAAAAATCATGCTAACAGAGGAGTAAAAATTTTCAGATGAGAAATTTTAATTTAACTTTTCGACCCGACGGCAAGTTTTGAAAAGTCTTCAGTAGTATGTGGAAATCTCCTGTCATAGATAATATCTCATAATCGGTCTGCCTGCTGATCTCCTTGCAGCTTCTTTAAATCCCGCTTTTAAAAATGCTGAAGATAATCCTGACCAGGCAAAAACGTCAGGTATCGAACCGTTTTCTTTCGGTTCAACCGGATAGCCCTCGACTATTTTTGCTCCGTATTTTTTTGCATGCTTAACCGCTGCCTCAAGCAATCGTATAGTTACACCTTTACGGCGGTAGGGTTTTGCTATAAAAAAACAAACTACAGACCAGACAGGATTCTCATCGATGGGCCGGAGTACCCTGGATCTCTCCAAACCGGAATAAGAGCTTCTCGGAGAGACTGCACACCAGCCGACCGGTTCTTTGCCGTCATAAGCCAGTACACCCGGTACTTCATTTGACTTCACAATTTTTTTTAATGCTTTTTTATTCCCTTCCCCCTTTTGTTTGTTAAACTCCGACCTCTTTAAACGCCACCACATGCACCAGCAGCCGCCGCATGCTCCGCGTTCACCGAAGAGTTTTTCAATATCCTTCCATTTTTCCTCTGAAGCCGGATGAAAACGTAAATTCATTTTTTTAATACTAAAGATGAATAGTTATTATTTTAAAATCAGCTGTTCTAGAGAAAACAGATTATGAAAATATTTTTCTTTCCAGTTTTTATCTATGCGGTCAAGCAGCAACCCTAAAGATGCTCCGAAGGAATAGAAGCATAGTCTTTTTTTATCCTTTAAATTCCATTCCTCTAATTCCGTGTAAATACCTTCCCTTAAACTATCGGCAATTTCCGAAAATGGTTTGTAACCTACAAGGGATTCAAACTCATCGGGCGGCCGGAAGTTACCCAGAGCATCCGCTATTTTGTATTCAGTATACCTGGCTATTCCTTCCTGCCACAGCTGGAACTGAAAATACTTATAATCTTTTTCATTTAACAGCTTCTTAAAGTTTAACATCTCCGAAACGAACCGGCTGTAATCTCTGTTAAAAAGCCTGCCGTCATTCGGAAAAGGCTGAATTAACTTCAGCAGGGTAGATCTTAATGTTTCATACTGCTTTTCTACTTCATTATTATCGTAAGGGAAAGGATAATTGAGCATCCACATTCCGGTATTATCTCCGCCGGATAAATCCAGCGAACCGGCTTTCTCATAATAATTTCTTTGAGAATATTGGATCTGGTGAAAATGCTCATGCAGAATTGCAATAATCCATTCGGAGGGAGTTTTGCCTGTATTTTCGGGAAGACCCGCAGCTATGACAGGAACTCCATTAACGGGGAAGGATGAAAGAAGATTTTTTTCAAAAATTCTTTTCCTATAATAAACATCGGAGTGAAGAAGAGAATCATAATAAAGAAATCTAAATTCTTTCCCGGGAGCAGGATGATTTATCAGATATTCATTCTCTTCCTTAATCAGCAGGATTATTAAATTAATCGAATTCCAATTTTCCCATAATTTGCTTCCGTAAAGATCAGAGATCTGGGAGGCTTCGGAAATAAAAATCCTATCCTTGCGGCTTAGTGTTTCGGTATTTTCAAAGGCAAGATAACTTGAAAAGAATAATAAGAAATAAAATAGCTGCATGTTATAATTTATATGAGAAAAATCCGAAAGAAGATCCAAAATTATTTACCGATCGCACAAAACTATTTCGGAAGCTTTCCAAACAGTTTTACAAAAAAGCGGTGAAATTTATGGAAGGACTGGACAGGCTGAGCAAACATTAAAATACATTCGCCGTAAACCAGGTTTATTCCATTAGCCTCGCAATAGTCGATTGCTTTTTGCGACTCGGCGCCCTTCTGCATCCAGACATATTTTATACCCGATGCAAATGCTTCAGCCGTGATCCGCTCGGTTTGTTCCGGGTGAAGTACAATTAATAACGCCCCTATTTTCTCCGGGATCGATTTGATATCGGGATAACATTTTTCTCCGTCAATACTATCGATTTTAGGATTCACAGGGATTACAGTATACCCTCTTTTCTTTAAATCTCTAAAGCATGCATAGCCGAACTTTTTGGGATCCCTCGAAACGCCTGCAACTGCCAAAGGCGTCTGGGACAGAAAATCGTCGATTAATTTTTGTGTAATCATTTTCCGCCATTCTGGTTGATAATTTTTTAAATGCAAATACCGGCTGATAAGTTCTGCCTTGGAATAAGTGAATAAATAACACTTGAAATATTATCGAAAGTTTTCAGACGGCAGCTTAAAGTAAAATGCCGTTCCGATATTTTTCCTGCTTTCAACCCAAATTTCTCCGCCCTGTCTTTCTACCAGTTCCTTGCAAAGTATTAATCCTAGGCCTGTCCCGGTTTCTTTCGCAGTTCCCTTAGTAGTAAAACTAACATCCATTCTAAAAAGCTTCGAAAGATCTTTCTCATCTATTCCAACTCCAGTATCACCAACCTTCAGGATTATAAATTTATCCTTTAGCTCTGCTGCTGCGGTAATTGTCCCATTAATATTGGTGAACTTGATTGCATTGGAAATCAAATTTCTTAGAATCGTTTCCGTCATCTTAACATCCGCGTAGGCAAATGTTCCAGGCTGAACATCAATAATAAATTTTATCTCTTTATTTTTTAAATTCTGAGCGAACAGCAGCTCCAGCTTCTGAAGTACAGAGAGTATTTCAAACTTCTCAGGCTCATAAGGAATTTTGCCGGTTTGTATTCTAGACCATTGCAGGAGGTTTTCCATTAGGTTATAAGCCAGTTTTGAAGACGAGGCTGCTTCAGTAATTATTTCCCTTATTTCCTGTTCTTCCATTGAATCATAACCCTCCTCGAGTATTTCCAGAATTCCCATCAGTCCGCCGAGAGGGCTTCTGAGGTCGTGCGAAATAATGGAGAAAAATTTATCTTTTACGGCATTGATCTCAACCAGCTCGTCATTTACTTTTTTTATTTTTTCTTCAAACTCTTTCTGGGCATTTATATTTGTACAGGAGCCAATAAATCCCAAAAAAATATTTTCCGGGCTTAAGCGCGGCACTCCTCTGATCATCATCCATTGAAACCGGCTGTCTTTTCCCTTTAATCTGAATTCATGAGTAAATGATTTTCTGTTTGCGAACGCATCGCGGTATTTATTAACAAGATCTTCCATATCCTCGTGGTGAACTTCATTAAGCCAATTCATCCCCAAGTTATATCCCTGCTTTTTTCCTATGTATTCCGTCCATACCCTGTTAACAAAACTGAAAAGCCCTTCAACGTCGGCTATCCAGATCATCACCGGAGCAGTATTGGCTATGTTTTCAAACCGGGCCTGACTTTCGATTATCACTTCCTCCTTCATTTTTTGATTTGTAAGATCAATAACAGACAGGAAGAAAAATTTAGCTTCCGGGTGCGGACTCTCACTGCACTTAACTAATACGAGCGATGGAAAATAATTTTTATCGGCTCCTCTGACTTTCGTTTCAATTACCTGAGGTTTGAGACAGGCACAGGCGTTTTCCAGGGCTTTATTAAAATCATCCCGGTGATTTTTTTCAATAAGCTCGGAAAATTTTTTGGAGATTATCTTTTTCTTTTCTTTGCCAATGAGCGCGGCCCCGAGATGATTCATCTCGATTAAGATTCCGGCATCATTTAATAAAAATACAGGGGAAGGGAATTGCTCAATAATCCCCGCTAGGTTATTTATTAAAGAATGATTAGTATTTATTTCATTCTGGGAATTCATTTTTTAATAATAAAAGCATCATTTATAATTCCAGCTTTAAATTTTGCTCAAAAAATCAGAAATGTCAATCAATTTAATTTTATTAAACAAGAAATATTTATAATTCGTTAGATATTTGAATTTTTTATTTTGGGTCATTCTGCTACAATATCTAATATCAATACATCTTAAATTGGGAAATTAGTTGAAAAACTTTTGTTTATGCTTATTTGGTAAACATTCCCAAATGGCATTTTTTTAGACTTTTCCAGGCATCGAACATAAGGTCATTAGGTAGGCGGGGAGCTAAACTTACAACTTTTACCTTAAAGTAATTTTAGCCAACTATCTAAGGAGACCGATAGTGAAATTCAAACCTGCTTCAAGGCAGTCGTTCCAACCGAAAGTGAGTGAAATTTTTTTCAATTTCATCCTTTCCTTATCTCCTAAGATAGATTTTCTTAAAAATTATTATCAGGAAAATGATTTTTTGGGAATGAAAATATTCCCTCAAAATAAATATATGGCATTAAGGTTTTTATCAACTAAATATTCAAACAAATAAGGAGTAATAGTAATGAAGAAGTATATCTATCTATTAGCACTGTTATCATTTATTATTATAGGCTGCAGTGATCACTCTAATGTAGTTGCGCCGGTAGGAACTAATGATAATGAACCAAATTGGATTGCTGCAGCAAACACCTTGGAACCTTTAAAAAAGGATATAACTGTCAATAAAACAATCTATGGAGATCAGGAATCTCTCCTCGAAATTAATACCGGCTATCCCGGTGGAATAGGCTGGATCTCCATTACGGCAAACGCAAAATTCCAGAGATATTCATTTACCGGATCACTCAATGCTACAATGACTATTAATGATCAATTTGGAACTGCAGATTTCACGCCTTCGGAAACTTTTTCAAAACCCGTAATATATAATCTTACCATTGTTGGGCTTGATTTAAGGAATGTCGATCCGTCAAAAGTACGGTTTGTATATATGGCTCCCGATGGGAATTACTATCAGCCTCAATATGATCGTCTTTACGTCGAAATACAATCCGGCAAGCTGCAGATTATTAATGCACTGCTGCCGCATTTTTCACGTTACGGATTTGTCAACTAATAATAGATGGAGTATTCCGCATTTAGGAAATAAATATTATCAACAAAAAAGAAGAATAAAAAATGTCTAAATATATATACCTGTTGATTTTCTTTTTAGGATTTATTGTCGGCTGCGGAAAAAATTCGGATCCGGTTGGTCCGGTTGATACAACTGCAGCCGATGAGCCCAATTGGATAGCGCTTCCTTCCGGGGAAAATTCATCACTGGAGAAATCAGTCATAACCGGGGAATTTATCTGGGGATATCAAGGAGCAGTTTTAAACATCAACGCTCATTATGCTGCGTACACCCCATTTCATTTTATCTCGATTAAGGCAAAAGCCGAAATACAAAAGAATTCTTTTGAAGGATGGACATTTGTTACAATGTCGATAAACGACAAGTATGGAGTCACGACATTCTCTCCCGAACAAACTTTTTCGAAACCTGTAATTTATAATCTTACAATTAAAGGCCTTGATCTCAGCGCGATTGATCCGCCAACGGTGCAATTTGTTTACATGGCGCCGGACGGACAATACCAAAAAGCAGAATATGATCGCTTAATTGTTGATAAGGGGACCGGCACATTGCAGGTCGTTAATGCGAAAATACCTCATTTCTCCAGATATGGATTTGCTAACTAACTCGTATTTGGGAATGTATGCAAAATACGAAATACATATTTGAAACAGAGCTCGAAGAGCTCCTTAAAAAGTACCTCGGAGACGACTGTTTCAAAATTAATTTGAGCAGCTTCCAGGCGAATAAAAGTACCGACGGCGTATCCGCCAAGATAAATGCATTCTATGAAGATCAACTGCGGATAGATATGAGCGATTGCTCAGATAGAATGAAAATTGACCGGACAATTACTTTTTCCCAAAAAAAATTAGTGCCCGAAATGTTCCAGAAATTTTTGCTGGAGCTTGGGAATATCTGCTTATCCGGGGGTAAGCTCGATCTTGCTGCTGAAATTTTTAAAAAGACTAAAAATATTGCCGGCAAAACAGCTATAAAGGCTGAATCATTGCTGGGACTTGCAGATGTTTTTACCAGGAGAGCAAACTGGTCAAGAAGCTTATCAAATATTGCCGATGCCGAATCATTATACAAAAAAATAAAAGATAATCTCGGCACTGCAAAATGCGAGAATTTTATAGGCATTATTTTCAGTGAAATGGGAGATATTGAAACTGCAAAAGAACATTTTCTTAATAGTCTTTCCTTTATTGATCCTGAAAGAGACAAGGAAATGACAGCGCATCTCGAAACAAACTTAGGGATTATTGACAATATTCGCGGGAATTTCATCGAGTCATTGGTCCACTTTAATAAAGCTCTAGGAATTTACAACAAGATGCAGAATAAAAAGAATGCAGCCGAGGTTACTCACAATATCGGAATGGTATACCTTGAATCTGAAGAGTATGAGATGGCAGTCGCTGCATTTGATGACGGAATTAACACTGCAAAGGAAGGTCATTTTATTCCGATTCTTTGTCTTCTTTATCATGCAAAATCACGTGCTCTTGTCGGAATGAATGCTCTGTACTATGCGGCAGAGTTTGCAGACAAAGCGCTGGAAATCAGCCATGCAATCGACGATAAGCTTGCGCTGGCTGATATATATAAAGTTAAAGGTATAATAGAAAGAAAGCTGAAGAATTTTAAAGTTGCGGAGGAATTTTTATTAAACAGCTTGAGGATAAATAATTCATTAGGAAACGAAATGAATATAGCTGAAACTTCCTTGGAGCTGGCGTTACTATATGAAAATATCCACAATACTGATTCAAGACAATTTTATTTAAAGAGCTCCCTGGATTATTATAAAGAGATAAATGCTTCATCAAAAATTAAAAAAATTGAAGAGTTGCTAAACTATGCAGCGGCATAAGGTTGCTTTATAAGGGGAAATATGATAAATAATAAAATGCATATAGTAAATGATTTAAAATCCCTGGTTATTAACTACATTCCAAAAGATGTGGCAGAAGAATTCTTTAAGAGCCTTGAAGAAGATGTTACTCTTAACACAGATAAGGAATGCGTTATCCCTGATTTAGATAAATCTCAGGTAGAATATAAGATCCCTAAAGGAATCAAATACCGTCTTCTGATAGATAAAACAATCACTCATTGCGAGAAGCTTTTGGAAGACGAACAATTCTTCAAACTAGTATTGGATCTTTCTCAGCTGATGCTGTTTGCCGGGGAGAATGCTTTTTCGCTCGAGCTCGCTGAAAATTTGCTTGTAAAGTTCAACCAGCTTAATAAACGGGATGCAATAGCGGCCGAAACTAATTTAATGATTTCAAAGATTTATTGGGCACAGGCATACTGGGATGAATGCATGCAGTATATTTCCGAAGCCTCAAACATATTCCAGTCATTTGAAAGCAAAGCAGGCATAGCCAAATGCGAAAACATGCTCGGAACTCTTTACGGGGAAAAAGGTGAGTTCGACAAAGCGCAAAAACATTTTGTCAATGCTTTAATTTATTTGAAGGAAGAGGATGATATTTTATCCCATGCGATGGTTTTAACAAACCTCGGAATCATTAGTACCGTTCAGGGCGATTTTGAAAAGGCAATCTGGAATTATAAAAATTCTATAGAGAGATATGTCTCTATAAATGATAACCGCCGCCTTTCGAGGACTTATCATAACATCGGTATGCTGTACACCAGGATGGAGAAATATGATGCGGCATTAGATGAATTCAACAAGTGCATCACCATTTCGCTTGAAAATGATTATCTCTCAAACTGCGCCGTTGCATATATCGGGAAAGCATTTATTTATACGAAGCTCAAAAACTCTTCACTTGCCGAAGCATATATAAATAAAGCAATGGAGATTGCCTATAAAATAAATGATACTCTTTCAATTGCAGATATTTATAAGATAAAAGGAATGATTAATACCGATTTAGAAAACTTCAGCCTTTCCGAAGAATTCTTCGAGGACAGCATAAGACTTAACAGGGATATTGAAAACAAACTTAATGAAGCGGAAAGCTCGGCGGAAATGAGTAAGATGCTGCGTAATAATAATAGAAAAGAGGAAGCTGAAAAATATTCCTCCGCCGCTGATGATTTTTTTAATGATTTAAAAGGTGAATAGGGATATTAAAATTATTTTTAAACCTATAAACCCTAATTGCCCTGAGGGACCCGGGTAAAATATCTGTTATACAATAATAATCCCGCCATAGTCAATAATCCAATAATGCTGAAAATAGACCATAAAATAGCCGGCTTACGGAGAGTATCAACGAAATAAACATATAGATTGGCACCGAGAATTCCGCCTATTCCGCTCCCAAGCACCCCGTATAAAAAAGAATATCCCAGGTATAAAGCTTTTTTGTCTTCAGGGGCAATAAGTCCTACATAACTTATAAATTTAGGATGTGCGGTCATTTCTCCTATTGAAAAAATTATCATCCCGGCTATAAAAACCCAAGCTTGTGCAGATACGGCAAGAACGGCCATTCCCGCAGTACCGAATGCAATTCCGGTTATCATAGTGGGAAGAGCTTTTTTGTTCTTTACTATATTGGATATAAAGATCTGCAGCAGGATGATTGTCCCGGCATTAATCACCGTTACATGTTCAACATCAAACTTCCAGTTGGGATTATTGATAAAAATTCCTAGAAACGAATTTACAAAATCATCCACCGGCGTCATATCAACATAATCTTTTAAATACCAGAGTGCGGTATCAAACTGCTGGAAATAAAGAATCCAGAATCCCGAATAAATTATTATCATTAAGATGAATTTAAAATCTTTCAACACCAGGACGGCGCCGGCAAGTACATCCGAGATACTTTTACTGCTTTCAGGCCGTTTGGGCTCTTCATAGGCAAACATGTTCAGGAAAAATAACCAACCCGTTCCGGCCGCAGCCATAATAAAAATATATGACCAGGAGATTTCTTTCAAAACAGGTACTAGTAAAAGCGGGAAAAGGAAAGCACCAAGATTAATGACCCAATAATAAATCCCGAATCCCAAAGTGGAATTAGATTCGTCGGTAGTCCTAGCTATAGTTCCGGAAATTATTGGCTTGAAAAAACCTGCGCCTGTTACCATTAACAAAAGGCTTAAAAATACCGGCGTATATGAGTTAAAAAGAGATGTGCAGAAATAACCCAGGCTCATTACTATGAAAGAAAAAAAGAGAGTCTTCCTATAACCGAATCTATCGGCAATTGCACCCGAAAGAATGGGCAGCAAATAAAGCATTGGGGTAACGACACTTTTAATTACCCCGACGCTCTGTTTGGAAAATTCCAATCCGCCTTCATTTCTGCTCAGCACAAGGTATACATATAAAACCGAAAGAACCCCGTAATACGAGCCCCTTTCAAAAAATTCCATTATTATTACAATCCAGAAATTTTTAGAGAATGATTTGTATACTGATTTTTTTTCATTCATCTTAATCTTACTTCCTTTTTAAATCTGTAAAGATAAGGAAACAGCCGAGGGCATGTACCGGGGATGAATAATCCTTTGCAAGAGTGATAAGTCATATTTCATCGGGAATAAACACTAACTTATTGTCTTCTAAAATTTACATAAAAGATGGCGAAGAAAATTATTATAACAGGCGCTACCGGGTTAATAGGAAAAAGATTATGCAATGCCCTGGTTAAAATGGAATATGAGATCACGGTTTTTACCGGGCATATTGTTAAAGCGAAAAATGAATTGCCTGAAGTAAAAAGATTTGTTGAATGGAATTATAAAAAACCTGAACAATGGAGCTCCGAGCTTAAGGGAAAAAACGCAGTAATTCATTTAGCCGGTGCTAATCTTGCGGGAAGAAGATGGAATAGGAAATACAAAAAAAATATTGCCGAGAGCCGCATATTAAGCACTAAAAATATAATATCAGCAATGAAAGAGATCGATGAAAAACCGGATTCTGTTATTTGTGCTTCTGCAGTTGGTTATTACGGAGATAAACATGAGGAGCTATTAACCGAACGGAGTCCGGCCTCTGACGATTTTTTAGCTGAGTTGTGCAGCAAGTGGGAATTCGAAGCAAGTAAAGCGGAGAATCTGGGCTTAAGATGGATCAGCCTGCGTCAAGCGCCCGTGCTGTGCCAAAATGAAGGAATGATAAGAGAAATGATGCTTCCTTTTAAATTATTTTTGGGAGGCCCAATCGGATCGGGTGCCCAGTGGCTGCCATGGATCCATATAGATGATCTTGTCAATATTTATCTCTTTCTGCTTGAAAATCAAAATATAAAAGGAGCGGTTAATGCATCATCTCCTAACCCCGTTAGAATGAATGAATTTGCTGATGATTTCGGGAAGATTATTAAACGTCCCTCCTACTTTAAAATCCCTAAATTGTTAATCAGAATAGTAAAAGGAGAACTTGCCGATTCTTTGACGGCAAGCCAGAAAGTTATACCGGCAAAATTGCTCGAAGCAGGGTTTAATTTCAAATTTAAAGCTATTGAACCTGCTTTAAAGGATTTACTTAAAAAGAGCGGCAGAGTATAGCAGCAATTAAAAAGCACAGACTCCGCCTTCGTCGGAGCAGCGCAAGAATGTCTGTGCTGCAGAAAAAAATTAATATCTGTAATATTCGGGTTTAAACGGACCGTTGACAGGAACGCCGATATATTTTGCCTGCTCTTCCGTAAGCATCTCGAGCTCTACACCCAATTTAGGC
>DATKLQ010000128.1:0-2231 GCA_035542335.1 Ignavibacteriaceae bacterium
AGATAGATAACATCGCAGGGGATTTCCTTATCCCGGAAAGTCTCGGCAACCGTTCTTAATTCATCTTCGGGGAAATAGCTCCACTTACTTTGCTGATAACCCAGAGCCCACATTGGAGGCATTTCCATTCTTCCAGTAAGCATTGTGTAAGAGGTAATTACTTTCTTGATCTCAGGCCCATAAATAAAATAGTAATCCATTTCTCCTTTTTCAGCACCAAACCAGTAGAACCTGTTATTGCTTGCTCCAAAATTAAAGTATGATTTGTAACTATTATCAAAGAAAATCCCGTATGCTTTTTTATCCCTCATTCCAATAAAGAAAGGGATTGAAACATAGACAGGATCTGTTCTGCTGTTATAAGCAGGGAAATCAGTATTCCACATTGTGAATTGAAGGTCTCTTTTATTCAATGAGCCTGTCTTCTCGCCAAGTCCATAAAATGCTTCACCGGGAAATAAAGTCTTAAAGCATCTTACTTCATCATTATCAAAAGAAACGCCAAAACTCTTTTCATCCTGGTTGATGAGATTCATTTCTTTATCATAGATTGAAACGCGGCAGGGTGATTTAGCTATTTCTACTGTAAGTTCTTTGGTAGTCAGGATAAATGAATTCCCGCTCTCCTGAAAACTATATTCTTTAATGCTGCCGTTATAGACAACCGCATAAGATGGAGCCCGGGAAAATGAATCTTGATTGCTGAACCTGAATCGTATAATGTTATTATCAATTACATAAAGATTAAAGATTCCGTTGGTAAGTTTAAACTCGATATGATTTTCGGATTTTGTATAAGATACTATGTTTCCCAAAAACTCGAAATTACTATAAGACTTAGTAGTCATAAGCATTAATAAAAAAAGTATAATTTTCTTCATTAAAATCCCTTTTATTCTTTATAAAATTTTAAAATAATTCTTTCCAAAATAAACTCACTCTAAATCTCCACTAGAGGCGGACAGGTCTCTATTATCTGAGGTTATGTGAAAATAATGAATAGCCACGACTTTTAAGTCGTGGTTAATAAAGAAATAAAAAATTGTCGGCTTTAGCCTAATTAAGTTGGGCTAAAGCCCTAAATATTTTTAATTTATAATCCACGAGCTGAAGCTCGTGGCAAGTCATTTGAATTTTCACCCAGCCTTTTTTTAACAAAAGAGTTAGGATGAGTTCCATGTTCTGAAAAATCTATTTCCAAATTTATTTTGCAAACTATTTTCATTCATAAAATATTTTAAAATAATTTATAATCCCCAATTTAGCAGATTTTTCAATTTGGGTTGCTTAATATTTTACCATCTACAACAGGAGTAACACAGATTAATGGATTTTCAGGGACATCAAAATTTCTAAAAATCTCTTCAAAAAGCTCAAACTGTTTTCCTCTTTTTTCAAGTTTGTAAAATTTGTTATAGCTCATAAAATTTCCGTTCTTGTCATTGGGAGCATCAAAGCGATAACTCCTTGTAAAATCTTCAGCGGCATGCTGTTTTAAGAATTTTATTTTATTATCATCTCCACCCTCCTGCTCATATGCAATAGCGCGGAATTCAACTACATTCCCACCATTGATAACTAGATAAATATTTAATATTACTTCGTTCATGACAAAAGATTTAAAAATTTTGAGCCAGAGGCTCATCAGCCTCCGGCTGAAAAGATTCAAAGATTAAATTTTCAATTTTGAATCTTTCAATCTTTTAATTTTTTAATTTTTCAGTTTTGTATTTAATCATCCGGGTCCAATCATCTTTTCCGGTTTAACAACTTCATCAAATTTTTCGGCAGTTAAAAATCCCAGTTCAACTGCAGCTTCTTTAAGCGTTTTGTTTTCTTTATGAGCCTTTTTCGCAACCTGTGCCGCCTTATCGTAACCGATATGTGGATTCAAAGCAGTAACAAGCATTAAAGAATTATCAAGATTCTTTTTAATGTTATTTTTATTTGCTTCGATGCCTACAACACAATTATCTGTAAAGCTTTCACAGGCATCTGACAAAAGTTTTATTGATTGAAGTACATTATAAATAATAACAGGCTTAAATACATTAAGTTCAAAATTACCTGATGCACCCCCGATGTTAACTGCTACATCATTTCCAAATACCTGTGCGCAAACCATAGTCATAGCTTCGGATTGAGTAGGATTTACTTTCCCGGGCATAATCGAGCTGCCGGGTTCATTTTCCGGAAGAAGTAATTCACCAATGCCGCATCGGGGACCTGAC
>DATKLQ010000129.1:0-7053 GCA_035542335.1 Ignavibacteriaceae bacterium
GATCGGCAGGAATATGAGTTTAGAATTGCGGTTTTTGCAGGTACGCCCGAATGAAATATTCAGAAGAAACTTTAAAAATTGAATATAAAAAAATGGCTTCAGCCGTTCGAATTTTCAGCTGAAGCCGTTGGTTTTCACGGCAGATACCGGTTGATTAAATTTTACTTTATTTCAGTAAATTCAATCCTTCGATTCAATGCCCTGCCCTCGGCGGTATTATTATCCGCAACGGGCATTGATTCACCGTATCCTTTTACAATTAATCTGTTACCGCTGATCCCTTTTGAAACCAAATAATTTTTAACTGTTTGAGCCCTTATTTCTGAAAGCTTCAAATTATACTCTTCGCTCCCGGTATTATCGGTATGCCCCCCTATTTCAACTCTTAATTCAGGTTTTTCCGCAAGCACCTCTATTGTATGAAGCAGGATCGGGTAAGATTCGGGAGTTAGTTTATTACTCCCCAATTGAAAGTTTACTCCGACCAAGATCCAGTTTTCTTCTTCTTCCATCATTGGAGCACTTACCATAACCTGAGGGGTAGTGTCCTTTTGAGCAGCATATTTTTTAACAATTTCTTCAATTTCTTGAATGGTTGGGGATTTTGTTACCGGCACCTCATTTCTTATTCCCGAATAAAGATCGCATGTTTTAGAAGGTGCACCCAAAGAAAAATAGTATAGCACGCCTAAATCAAAACTGAAGTATGTATCACTGTTGCTTCCGAATAAACCTTTATGTTCATGACTTGCGTCTTCACCATCAAGCTTATTGGTGGATGGAGTTAAATATTCGATCTCGGTTTTCAGTTTCCAATCATCTGCTAAAGTCCACTCCGAACCAAAACCAAAATTAAACTGATACTCGGCCCAGAATTTGTTTAAGCCAGGGAAGAGTGCATTTTCGAGGTTAAAATAAAGAAGAGATGTTCCCAGCGAAAAATAAGGCGATATTGACTCGCAGGGAACTAAATAATAGATGATATCGAGGTTACCCGAGAATAAATTCACCGAAGAAGGATCATCAGCACCCCTAGTGTCATAAATAGTCTGCATCCGGGAATATTTACCCATAAATCTTAAGCCGACATGCTCGGTAAAATTTCTTTGAATAGATGCAAAAGCGCCAAAGTTTTCATCACCCGAATAAGCTCCGGTCCATATACTTATCAATCTAGGGTAGCTTCCCCCAAAGCCTATATTCCAGCTATCTTCCGGGGCTTGTGCCATTACAGAACTGCCAAATAGGAAGATGAATAAAAAAGCCGCTGAAATTATTTTTTGCATTATATAAATATCCTTTAAATAATTAATTATTTGGTCAATATGAATGCCATAGGGCCGCTTGAAAAAAATGATTTCGGCATCGTTGAAAAATACTAATATTCTGCAAATATTTAACTAAAAATGTTTCAAAGTAATAAAAAAATTTATATCGAGTCATAATCACTTTAATATCTGAGGAGAATGAGAAGCAAATACCCAAATGAATTTTTAGAATGATAATACAAGATCATTCTGCCCACTCTTTCTTTAACCGGAATCACAGTAATTAAGCTATTCATCACATTATCATTGAAAACAATAAAGATATTCTTTATGATAAATGTGCTGATAATTGTATGAATTCATTTACAGTGATTGTGTCTATCAATATAAAATAAAAGGTGAGGAATATGTTTAGAAGGCCTGCAGGATTAGCAATCTTTATTTTTGCATTTTTAATTTCCGTTAATAATTTAAATGGAACTAATTTACCGATAAGAACAAAGAAGGCAGAGAATTTTTCCTTAAAAGATTTTAACGGGAAAGTCCATTCTCTTTCAGATTATAAAAATTCTAAGGCAATCGTGCTTATGTTTATTGCAACCCAATGCCCTGTCTCCAATGCATATAACTCAAGAATGGTTGACCTGTATAACGAATACAGCAAAAAAAATGTGGCAGTGATCGGGATAAATTCCAACAAGCAGGAAAGTACTGAGGAAATAAAGGATCATGCGAATAAATACGGATTTAAATTTCCGGTTCTGAAGGACGTTAATAATGTGGTTGCAGATAAGTTCGGAGCCGGCCATACTCCCGAAATATTTGTATTAAATTCAAATTTTGAAATTCTTTACCACGGCAGAATTGATGATTCCCGGGATGAATCGGAAGTGGAAACCAGGGATCTTGCTAAAGCGCTGAATGAGATACTAAGCGGTAAGCCGGTCAGCAACCCTGAAACGAAGGCATTCGGATGCACTATCAAAAGGATTAACGGATGAAATATTTTCTAATCCCGCTGCTGATCATTTTTCAATTCTGCTGCCGGCAACAGGAGAGTAATAATGCGGAAAAGAGCACGGGAAAAAACGGGAAAATAATTAAATCAATTAATGACGATGAACTTAAGAGAATAATCAATAACAGGAACGGGAAAATTCTTCTTGTTAATGTATGGGCTACATGGTGTAAACCCTGTGTTAAAGAATTCCCCGACATAGTTAAAATTACAGGTGAATATGAAAATAAAAAGATGGATTTCCTGAGTTTAAATGTGGATTTCGGGAAGCATGCCGATTCATTAGTCGCTGATTTTCTTTCTCGTCAAAATAATCCGGGTTTCATGGTTTATATTGTGCCCGAGAAAAAAACCGAGCAGGTAATTGAACTGCTCAATAAAAATTGGGACGGGTCGATACCTGCAACTTTTATTTATGATTCCACCGGCGAACAAAAATCTTTTTTACTCGGTTCGCAGGATTATATTGCCTTTAAAAAAAGCATTGAAAATATTCTGAACCGGAAGATTTGATTATATTTTCGTTTGATTTATGTCTGCTTCAATTTTAAAATATATATTTATTTCCGCGGTTGTATTGCTCTGTTTCTCATCTTGCCGTGAAGAAATCATTCCTCCTTTTACCCCGGCAGGGAATATAAATGAACCGATCCAGCAGGTTACGGCAGGTTCTTATTCATTTACAATAAATGCACAGTCGATTTCCGATAGCTTGATTGATCACACCCTCTTTAAATCATCCAGGTCGCATTTAAATTTATCTTTATTCGATTACTTATCAGGCTCAATAGAATTGACAATATACGACAGAAGAGGGAATGTTATTTATAATTCATTTTTAAGTAAAAATTTCCAAAGCTCCTCCCTGGTTTTGCAAGGATCTGTACCGGATGTCGTTCAAATATTTTTCAACAGATTTACGGGTAAGCTGGCCGTCCAGCTATTTGAAGACATGAATTGATCCGGAAATATCTTTCCTTCCTTTTAATTTTCCGATTATTAAAAATTGTCCTTAAACCTTTATATTTTTACTTTAGAGAAAAAATTCAGTGAGGCTAAGCTTTATGATCCGCAAGAGCCTAAGTGAAACAAAACTGGGCAAATCTCCCGGTTCACTAATTTTCACCGGTGAAAAAAAACTTGAAGAGCTGACTATCACGGTTTATCAATATGACTCTCAGCATTTCGAGGAGAAACAAATTGAGGATCCATCCGGGCTTGAAGCATTTAAAACTGGAACCCATTCGACATGGATAAAAGTTTCCGGACTTCACGATATTAATAGAATTGGCAAGATTGGCGAGATATTTAATATTCATCCCCTTGTCCTCGAAGATATTCTGAATGTAAACGGGATTGTCAAAGCGGAAGATTATGACGAATTTTTATTTATGGTGGCCAAACGTGCGGAGTTTAAAGGACTGGAGGAAGAATTATTATTTGAGCAGCTCTCTTTTATTTTAACAGGTAAATATCTTATCACTTTCCAGGAAAAAGAGCTGGATTTTATAGATGACATAATTGATCGTTTAAGATCAAACAAGGGAAGGATCAGAAGGCAGAGACTAGATTACCTGATGTACAGGGTTCTTGATACGCTTGTCGATAACTACTCGGCGATACTGGAAAATTTCGCGGATCAAATGGATGAAATAGAGGATGATTTTTTACGGCAGGCAGGCGGCTCCCCCTTGGAATTAATCCATAACTTAAGGAAAAAAATAATTGCTTTAAGAAGAACAATTCTGCCGTTAAGAGAAGCGGTCAATACAATAGAGAAAGACAGAAGCCCTTTGTTTGAAAAATCTACATTTGTCTTTTTCAGGGATCTTCTGGATCATATTAAACAGAATATAGAATCATTAGATAATTTCAGGGAAGCAATAAACGGCATGCTTGAAATTAATCTTTCGTATGCAAACCAGAAGATGAATGAAATTATAAAGCTGCTGACGATCATCTCCACAATATTTATCCCTTTAACTTTTATTGTCGGAGTTTACGGAATGAACTTCAATCCGGAGGCAGGTTTTCTCAATATGCCTGAAATAAATTGGAAATACGGGTATATCACTATAATGGGCATAATGCTGATCATAGCCGGAGTGTTGATTTATTTCTTTAAAAAAAGGAAATGGTTTTAGTATTTTTCTTTATTGAATAATTATTTAAAAGTATTTAATGATTGAATCAGGGTTTGAGGGAAAAAAACTGCATGCGCATCAAGCCGGCGGTTCCGTTCCGACAAGAGAGCAAATTGAGCTTAAATATAAATGGGATCTGACGCATATATATCCCACGGAGGATCTTTGGGAAGAAGATTTTAAGCTGATTGAAAATCATATTGATGAATACAAAAAATTTGAAGGAACAATTTCCGGAAACCCGGAAGCCCTTCTGAAGTGCCTGAAATTTGACGATGATACGGGAATAAAGCTGGATAAGCTGCGACTTTATACGATGCTGGCAAAAGACAGCGATATGAAAGATACAAAATACCAGGCCATGGAAGGGAGAATAAATTCCCTCTATATCCGGGTGACTGCAGCCAGCTCTTTTATCAGGCCCGAGCTGCTTCAGGTAGATGATCAGAAGCTGCTGGGAATGATTGATTCTTTAAAAGAATTAAAGGTCTATAAACATTTAGCCGAAGATCTGCTTCGGATCAAATCTCATACTTTAAATAAGGAACAGGAAGAGCTTCTTGCAATGGCAAATGAGATTGCGCATGTTCCCTATAATACCTTCTCCATGTTTACAAATGCAGATCTTAAGTTCCCTTATATTAAAGATGAAAGAGGTAATGAAATTGAAATCACTCATGCACGTTATTATGCTGCCATATATTCGCAGGACGGCAGTTATAGAAAACGGGCTTTTGAAAACTACCTGAAACCCTTTAAGGAAAATGCAAATACTCTGTCGGTTTTGTTCAACGGGGGATTAAAATCCAATATCTTTCAGGCCAGGGCAAGAAAATATAAATCGGCGAGGGAAGCTGCTTTGGATCGGAACTGCGTTAATCTTTCAATTTATGATAATCTTGTTGAAGCAACAAACAGGAATCTTAATCAGCTGCACCGCTGGGCATATCTAAAAAAGAAAGTTTTGAATTTGAATGAACTGCATCCTTACGATGTATATGTAAGCCTCTTTTCTCTGAAAGGGGAGAAGAAATACGGTTATGAGGAAGGAAAGAAAATTGTAATTGAATCATTAAAACCATTGGGAGAGGAGTATCTTAAATATATTCAAACCGCTTTCGATAACCGGTGGATTGACGTATATGAAACCCAGGCAAAGAGAAGCGGGGCTTATTCTTCAGGATCTACATTCGGAGTGCATCCTTATGTTCTCTTAAACTGGACCGATCTGCTGAACGACGTATTTACATTAACTCATGAGATGGGGCATAATATGCATTCCTATTTTACGGGTACAACCCAGCCCTATCCTTATGCAAACTATTCGATTTTTCTGGCGGAAGTTACCTCTACATTCAATGAATCTTTGCTGCTGGATTACTTGATTGAACATTCGGAAACTGAGCTGGAGAAACTCTTTTTTCTCGAGAAATATTTGAATAATATTTCCTCAACTTTCTACAGGCAGACAATGTTTGCTGAATTTGAAAAAATAGTTTATGAAAAAGCTGAAAATGGAGAGACTTTAACTCCCGATGTTTTATGCGGCATTTACAAGGAAGTGTTTCAAAAATACTGGGGACCGGAAATGGTTGTCGACAAACTTGAAGAATATTCCTGGGCAAGAATTCCTCATTTTTATTATAACTTCTATGTTTACCAATATGCTACCGGTTTTGCGGCATCGGAAATACTGGCAAGGAAAGTTAAAACTCAGGGGAAACCTGCGGTTGAGAAATATTTGGATTTTTTAAAAGCCGGGAGCTCCGATTATCCTTTGAATATCCTGAATAATGCCGGGGTAGATATGAGCTCTGTTGAACCCGTCGAAGCAGTTACGGAAAAAATGGAGTTTCTGCTCGATGAGGTGGAGGGATTGTTGAGTCATTAGGTTATTAGGTTACTAGGTTATTGAGTTCTTATGTTATTTTATTAAAATCAAAGGAGGAGTAAAATGACATTTGAAACCTTTGAGGAATTGGAAGTATGGAAATTATCTAGGCAGTTAAAAAAGGAGATAAAGGTTTTAGTAAAAAAATTTCCGTATGATTAAAAATATAGGTTGACAGATCAAATAATATGGAGCAGCAGATCCAGTGGGTCAAATATAGCAGAAGGTTTTGGAACGTACCACTTTAAAGAAAATTCTAAATTTTGTTGAAATTCCAGAGGAAGCTTATTTGAAACAATTAATCATTTGATCGATGCACTAGATGAGGAATATATAACTGATGAAGAGCTGAAATATTTCAGAGAAAAGGTCTTACATTGTATCAAAGTCCTGAATGGATATATAGCTTACCTGGAAAGACAATCAAACCAATGACTAAGTAACTCAATAACTAAATAATTCAAACTCAATAACTCAATAACTTAATAACTCAATAACCCAATAACCTGGCCCATGAAAATTTACACTAAAAAAGAACTCAACGAATATCATCAATCCCTCACTTACGAGGATATAAGCCTTATACCGACTGAAATTTCGAGAGTGCAATCCAGAACGCAGGCTTCAACAACTTCAAATTTTTTCGGGCTTGAACTTTTCCTTCCCATTATTTCATCTCCCATGGAATCAATCACCGGCCTTGAGATGGCAAAGACATTAAGTGATTTAGGA
>DATKLQ010000130.1:0-12134 GCA_035542335.1 Ignavibacteriaceae bacterium
GTTTAGAGGAGAATTGTGAATAATTTAGTTTTTATCGTTGATGACGAGCAAGCTATTTCAAAACTTTTATCTTATTGGATAAAAGACAAGTGGAAATATGACGTTGAAATATTTGCAAACGGGGAAGACGTATTGAAGAAGCTCCATCTAAAGCCGGATATTGTACTGCTCGATATTATGCTTCCTGGTTTAGACGGCTTGGAAACCTTGAAGAGAATAAAGCAGCTGGATCAGGACCTGCCGGTTATAATGCTTTCCGCACAAGGCAGCATTGAAGTAGCTGTAGAATCGCTGCGCCTCGGTGCGTTTGATTATTTTGCCAAACCGATCGATCTGCAGAAGCTGGAGCCGGCGTTAAGAAATGCAATTAAAAATTATGATCTTTTAAAAGAAGTTCAGAATCTGAAGGATGAAATAAAAAAAGAATACAGCTTCGATAATATTATTTCCGCCGACAGTAAAATGCAGGAAGTCTTTAAGCTTGTAACTAAAGTTTTAAATAATGATATAACAGTGCTGATTTACGGTGAAAGCGGAACAGGAAAAGAATTAATTGCCAGGGCTATTCATTATAACGGGAGAAGAAAAGATAAGCCGTTTGTAGTGGTGAATTGTGCCTCGATACCGCGGGAACTCCTCGAAAGCGAATTATTCGGGCACGAAAAAGGTTCTTTCACAGGTGCTCATCAGAGAAAGCTGGGAAAATTTGAAGTGGCAAACGGGGGAACTATATTCCTGGATGAAGTTGGGGAACTCGAGATGCTTCTCCAGGCAAAACTGCTCCGTGTCATACAGGAAAAAGAATTCGAAAGAGTCGGCGGCACTGAATTAATTAAAACCGATGTAAGGATTATTTCAGCTACCAACAGAGATTTAAAACAAGCGGTTGAATCGAAGCAGTTCCGGGAAGATCTCTTTTACAGGTTAAATTCTTTCCCTATCTTTATCCCTCCCTTAAGGCACAGGAAGGGAGATATACTGGTTCTGGCTCAGCATTTCCTTGAATGTTTTAATAAGAAGCTGAATAAAAATATAAAAGGATTTTCCAAAAGAGGTTTGAAATTAATTTATGAATATCCGTGGCCGGGAAATATCCGCGAAATGGAAAATACAATTGAAAGATGCATGATTATTTCGGATAGAGAAATAATAGATATTGAAGACCTCCCTGCGCATTTAAGAGAAACCGATACAATGATAAATATTGATTATGCCGGCCCCCTCTTTAGCGATGATACTATAATCCCGTTTGAAAAATTAAAGGAGGAAGCCATACGGCATGCTCTTAATGTGACAAAAGGTAATATTGTTGAAGCCGCAAAAAAGCTGCAGCTCGGGAGGGCAACTATTTACAGGCTGATGGAAAAGTATAAAATAGAGAATTAGAATTAACGGCAATAATTTGGATTAATATGGATTTTATTAAAGAGAATTATGGCGATGTAATAGTGCAAGTAGTAGACCTTACACGTGCAACTATGAAAGAGGCAGATGAATTCAAACGTGTACTTTTGGAGGATATTGAAAAAGGATATAAAAAATTAATAGTAGATCTTTCAGTATGCGAATTTATCGATTCTACCTTTTTAGGTGCTTTGGTTGTTTCATTAAAGAAAATTACTAATCTGGGGGGTGATTTGAGATTAGTCGGTTTTCAGCCCGGAGTTCATTCGATGTTTGAATTGACTAGGATGAACAGGGTCTTTGATTCTTATAAATCCAAAGAGGAAGCTGTGAAAAGTTTCAATTGAATCCAATGACTTTTCATATTATACTTGAGTTTTTATTGGTGCCTAATGACTGAACCTAACAGCAAAACAATCCTTCTTATAGATGATGATATAACCATCCGAAAGCTTGTCAGCCGCCACCTAAAAAACGAACATTATAACGTGCTGGAAGCGGACGGAAGCAAAGAAGGATTTAATCATTTACAAAACAATCCGGTCGACCTTGTACTTTGCGACGTTACGATGGATGAGATGGATGGGTTTACATTCTGCAAGCAGGTAAGAGGAATGGAAAATTACCGGCTGATTCCTTTCGTTTTTGTAACCGCTAAAAATTCCTTTGAAGATAAATCTCATGCTCATGAAGCCGGGGGCGACGACCTGATCACTAAGCCCTTTAATTTAGATGAACTGCTTCTGAAGGTGAGAGCCTTAATAAGAAGATCCGATATCTATAAAATATACGGCGCCAAGAGGTCCCTCCAGAAATCATTCGGCTCAAACAAGACAAAAATTCTTCTGGTGGATGACGATATAACCAGCTCTAAAATTTTCCAGATGAACCTCAGGAAATCGGGTTTTGAATGCGAAGCCGTTAATAATCCCGAGGAAGCGCTTAAACTAGCCAAATCATCACTTCCCGATATTATAATTTCGGACATTGTTATGCCGGGAATGGACGGGTTTACATTCAGAAAAGCGGTCCTTGAAGATAAGGATCTTAAATCTGTTCCTTTTATTTTTTTAACCGGGAAGGGAGAAGAGGAAGATATCTTATCCGGTTTTGATCTAGGGATCACCGACTATGTGGTTAAATCATCCGGGCCTAAGGTGGTAGCCGCTAAAGTTACCGCTATAATTAATAGCCTAGGGAAAGAAAAAGAAAAAATAGTTTCGGAACTCCATCAGGCAGCCGATTCTTTAAGAGTCAAGGTTGTACCTGATAATGATCCGGTATTCAATGGATTCCAGATAAAACATTGGCATCAGCCTTTCCAGGGAATCCCCGGGGGTGATTTTATAGATTTTATACAGCAGGATGAAGATAATATCGTGATTGTTCTTGGGGATGTAATGGGGAAAAAATGGGGCGCCTGGTATTTTGCTTTCGCTTATGCCGGATATGTAAGGAGTGCAACAAGGATTGTCCTCCAGTCTTTGAAAAATTATACGCCTAAAGAGATTTTACAGCAGGTGAATAAAGCGGTATACCAGGATGCTAAAATTTCTGAAGTGTTTGCCACTCTTTCAATCATAGTGATTAGTAGAGGAACTAGACAATTATTATATGCCGGGGCCGGCGATCTGCCGATTTTATACAGGAACTCCGCTTCAGGAGAGATAAATAAAATTTATGTTAAAGGAATGCTTTTAGGTTTTGCCGCCGACGGCAATTATGAAGATTCCCTGGTCAGACTAAATAAAGATGACATAGTTTTATTAGCAAGCGACGGATTAATTGAATGCAGAAATTCAAATGGGGAGCAGTTTGGCAAAAATGAACTTCTGAAATCAATTAAAAAATTAAATCCTTCTGTTGATCCTCTTGAAAGTATACGGACAGATTTCGTAGATTTTACAGCGGGAAAATTTGAGGATGATATCAGCCTAATTACAATCAGGGCAGAATAGTTTTTGCTAATCAACACATAAGCAATTCTTTAAAATTTCAATAGTGACAGCTATCATTTAGCCATTTATACCCTTTACCTATGTTGCGAGCTCAATTTTACCAAAACAGCGGTGGGTTTTTATGAAGAGCATCAGCGTTTATAATATAAGCATTAAGGAAAAAAAATTAGATATTAACGACGCTTGGTATTACTATTTTATTTCGCCTTCTCGATTGGGATTATCCTGGTTTTTAATCTTGTTTTTCACGGTTTTTTTTCTTGAAACTATGGGCTATTTAATCAGCAGAAATAAAAATTTTCAATTTGATGTAATTGATTTGGCTATTGCTTCTGCAGGATTTGTATTAGGATTTTTTACCAAGTTTTTTGATAATTATCAGAAAAAGTTTAAATAAATATTAAGCTTGAATATTTGACTGAAGCTTTTCTGTTCTATCTGCAATTTTAAGATGTTCAATTAATTCATCAATCTCACCCTCCATTATATTAGCCAGATTATAAAGAGTTAAGCCGATCCGGTGATCGGTTACCCTGTTCTGGGGATAGTTATATGTCCTGATTTTATCGCTTCTGTCGCCGCTTCCCACCATGTTTTTTCTTTGGGCAGAAATATTATCGGTTTGCTCCTTCATCTTTAAATCATAAAGCCTGGCTCTCAGCACCTTCATGGCTTTCTGCCTGTTTTTCAGCTGAGATCTTTCATCCTGGCACTGAACTACGATTCCGGTAGGGATATGTGTTATCCTGACTGCTGTTTCAACCTTATTAACATTTTGTCCGCCTGCGCCGCCCGACCGGAATATATCGATCCTTAAATCATTTGGATTTATTTCCACCTGTACATCCTCAACTTCCGGCAGCACCGCAACGGATGCGGCAGATGTATGTACTCTTCCGCTGCCTTCGGTTTCCGGAACCCGCTGAACACGATGCACTCCGCTCTCAAATTTAAGATTGCTGTAGACACTCTCTCCGCTTATTGAAAAAATTGCTTCCTTTATACCTCCCAGCCCTGTATCGCTTATATCGATTAATTCATTCTTCCAGCCTTTAATTTCACTATAGCGGGTATACATTCTGAATAAATCACCGGCAAAAAGAGCAGCTTCTTCACCTCCTGTTCCAGCACGAATTTCCATTATTACGTCTTTACTATCGTTCGGATCTTTGGGAAGAAGAATAATCTTGATCTCTTCTTCAAGCTTTTCTTTATTTAGCTCCAGCTCTTTTAATTCACTTTCTGCAAGTTCTACCAACTCTTTATCCCTGCTTGTATTAATTATTTCTTTGTTCCCTTCAATATTTTTTATTAATTCCGCGTACTTTTCGTATACATTAACAATATCCGACAGTTCACTTCTTTCCTTGCTCAGACTAACTATTTTATCCCGGTTATGCATTAATTCCGGATCCGAGAGCTGATGGTCAATTTGATCGTAGCGGAGTTTAATTTTTTCTAATTTTTCAAGTAAATTCATAAATTTTCATTCTTTTTGGGGTACAAATATACTTATCAGGCCGGTTAAAATCTAAGCAGTGTTTTTTATCTTAATAAACAAAAAATGAAAAACTTTAAAGTAGTGTGTTTAATCTCCCTTTTTAAAAATAAAACAGAGACATTAAAAAATAATGTCTCTGTCAAAAAAAGAAATGAAAGAACTTTATTTAATAAGGGTCATTTTTTTGACGGAAATATTTCCGGTTCCGGTTGAAAGTCTATAGATATAAACTCCGCTTGAAAATCCGGCAGCATTAAAGGTAACATTATAAATGCCGGGTTCTTTTACTTCATCAAGCAAAGTCAACACTTCTCTTCCGAGTATATCAAATACCTTAAGACTTACATTAGTTCTTTCCGGAATCTGGAAATTAATTATGGTTGAAGGGTTAAAAGGATTCGGGTAATTCTGGCTCATTCTAAATGTTAACGGCGTACCTACATTGACATTTATTACACTTGAGTATTCGAAGGAGCCGTCAAAATCGATTTGCTTTAACCGGTAAGAATATCTGCCGGCGCTTATATTTTTTTCGGAAAAACTATAAGACTGCAGGTTAGTTGTCGTTCCTTTTCCTTTAACAAACCCGATTTTCTGCCAAACCGTTCCAATCTGTTTTTCTATATCAAAACCCAGATTATTTGTTTCCGTTGCGGTAGTCCAGCTCAATAACACATTCTTTCCGTCCATTGATGCGCTGAATGAAGTAAGTTCGACGGGGACATTTCCGCTTATAATATTTGAGAATTCGATTTGCCCGCGGATCTCACCACCCGGATGATCCGTGCTATGAACATTGAAATACAAATTATTTAATAAAATCTGGGCAACAATGCTGTCCGCAAAACCGTTCCATGTACCGCTAGAACTGCTGTCAGTAAATGTTATTGGATGAATGACGGGTCCGCCCACACTTTTAGGGCCATAATGAAAATGTGCCATTGTTAAGTTACTGGATAAGCCGGCAATTGTTATATTGTAATCAATATCAGCCGCCTGATTTTTGAGAACAGCCCAGCCGGTACCTGTTGCAGCCGTTGTAACAGCAGTTGGAGCTTCCTGATTACCGTCTAAGCTCGAGGTAAAACCAATACCTCCGACGCTAAGAAGCTGGCCTCTTATTTCTCCGCCGGGGTTTTTCATCGAATGTACGTTTACGTAAATCTCTTCTTTGACCAGGTTCGATAAGACACTATCCGGAAATCCTGTCCAGGAACCCGATGCTGTATTTCCGCTGAAAGTAATAGGTTTTACTACAGGTCCGCCGACCCCCTCTTTCCCATAATGAAAATGAGACATAGTATAAGGGCTGTCAAGCTGGGCATAAGTTACATGATAGTATAGAGTAGATTTATCGCCGCTTAAAACCGCCCATGCCGTTCCGTTTCCGGTAGTAGTAACGGGATTAGGCGTTTCGTTTGCTCCATTAAGCACGGCACTGAACATAATTTCTCCCTGATGTATCAGCTGGCCTCTTATTTCTCCGCCGGGGTGATCATTAGAATGGACATTAAAATAAAGCCTATTTAGAAGCATCTGAGTGATAATTGAGTCGGCATAACCAGTCCATGAACCTGTAGAAGTACTGTCTGTAAAAGTAATTGGATGAACGACTGGTCCGCCTACGCCGGCAGGCCCATTATGAAAATGTGCCATTGTTAAATTGCTGGATAGACCTGCAATAGTCACACTATAATCAATTTCCGTCCCTTTGTTCTTTAGAACTGCCCAGCCTGTTCCAGTGGCATTGGTTACAATAGGGCTTGGAGTTTCCTGGTTTCCATCCATTGCAGCTGTAAATCCAATGCCGTCATCAACAGGGATCAGCTGTCCTCTTATTTCTCCTCCAGGATGTTTTGCAGAATGAACGTTCAAATAAATTTCCTGTCTAAAGAGCTTGGTCAGGATGCTGTCGGGTAAATTTGTCCATTCTCCCGAAGCGGTATTTCCTACAAAATCCGAAGTTATTGCGTGAATAACTGGTCCTCCAATTCCTTCAGCACCGATATGAAAATGAGACATAGTAAATGTGCTGTCAAGCTGTGCGTACGTAAGGTGAAATGTCAATGTCCTCATATCCGGGCTTAACACTGCCCATGCAGTTCCTGTGGCGGGCGTCGATACGGGACTTGGTGTCTCCTGATTCCCGTCCAGCTTAGCCGTGAACATAATCTGAGAGTATGAGGACGGAATAAAAAAAAGAGAAAATAATAGTAACGAAATCCATCTAGACATAAATCCTCCTATTTTAACATTTAAAACAAGATCTATTTAGAAAACCACTAGGAATTAATTAGGAACAAGAAAAATATTATTAAGAACGGTGTGTGAATGGTAGTAGATTAAAGATAATTTTTGGGACAATGATTTTAAAATCCGTTGCTTTCTATCACTTACTGAAAAAATTTCTATTCTTCCATTTAAGCATTTATGGGAATATGAACAACTGTTTTTATACTGAAAAACATTTTTTTATTTGTTATGTTAACCTTTTTAATTACAATAAATGAAAAAATTTAATATTCCCTTTTATTTTAAGAGTTCGTTAATCTCAAAAATTAAACAAGCCCGGAGAGACAACGATCCTAAAAAGAAAGATTTATCTCCTTCGTTTTTAGATTTCGGACCGGTCAGGATTTTTATTGCCCGCCATTTCGGTTTCTGTTACGGAGTAGAAAATGCCATAGAGATAGCTTATCGGGCAATTGAGGAAAATCCCGGGAAAAGAATATTTCTTTTGAGCGAAATGATTCATAATCCAAGGGTAAATAATGACCTGAAAAGCAGAGGCGTTAACTTTATAATGGACACCCGGGGAAATCAGCTTGTTAAATGGGAAGAGCTCAATTCTGAAGATATTGCGATAATTCCTGCATTCGGCACTACGTTGGAAATTCAAAAAAAATTAAATGAGATCGGTATTGATCCATATAAGTTTAATACTACATGCCCTTTTGTAGAGAAAGTCTGGAACAGAGCTAATCAGCTTGGAGAGCAGGATTACACTGTAATTATTCATGGAAAATACTACCACGAAGAAACAAGAGCAACATTTTCTCACAGCAGTGTTTCAGGACCCTCTTTGATTATTCGGGATCTCGAAGAGGCAGAATTTCTATCTTCCGTAATTTTGGGAGATAAAAACAGCTCACAATTTTATTCTTTCTTTAAAGATAAATTTTCGATAGGATTTAATCCTGATGAAGATCTGAAAAAAATCGGCGTTGTTAATCAGACTACTATGCTTGCAACTGAAACCCAAATGATAGCCGAGCATTTTAAAGAAACAATGATAAAAAAATACGGGATTGAAAATTTAAAAGATCATTTTGCCGATACAAGAGATACATTATGCTATGCGACTAATGATAACCAGGATGCTACTTCCGAGCTGCTGAAGCTGAAGGCGGACTTTGCCGTTATAGTAGGAGGCTACAACAGCTCCAACAGCGGACATATTGCGGAGCTGCTTTCCAAAAAATTTAAAACATATTACATCTCTTCTGCAGAAAAGATATCTCGGCAAAAAATTTATCATTTTAATGTCTCCTCCAAAAAAGAGGAATGCTCGGTAAATTATATTCCCGGGAAAGATCATGTCGATATAATATTAACAAGCGGTGCCTCTTGTCCTGACGCGGTAGTAGAGGAAGTCCTCCTTAAAATTATATCTTTTTTCAATAATACCAGGAGGATAGAAGAAGTTATCGGCCAATCAATACCGGCATTTAATTAAGTTTCCCTGTATCCAAAACAAAATTATCTTTATAATGCGGCGAAATATGAGGTTTTTATTTGTTAATCAGGCGGCTATTAGCTAATTTAGTAGGCTAAAAATCAACAAATTAGAGTATAAATGAGAGCAATTATCCCGGTTGCGGGAATCGGTACACGGTTGAAACCGCACACATATTCAATACCCAAAGTATTGATTAATGTAGGCGGCAAACCAATTCTGGGGTACATTCTGGATAAAATACTTGAGGAAGGAATAAAGAAAGCCACTTTAGTGCTAGGCCATTTGGGTGAAATGATTAAAGAGTTCGTTCAATGTGAATATCCCTCCTTGGAATCCGATTTTGTCGAGCAGGAGGAGATGAAAGGATTAGGTCATGCAATTTATACAGCGATTCCAACATTCGATGATAAAGAAATTTTTATAATTCTTGGAGATACCATTTTTGATGTTGATGTAAAAGAAGTTTTTAAAAATAAAAAATCGGCTCTCGGTGTTAAACATGTAGATGATCCGAGGAGATTCGGAGTTGCAGTGATTGAAAACGGCTTCATTAAAAAATTAATTGAGAAGCCGCAGACAGCTGTGTCCAATCTTGCGCTTGTAGGTCTTTATTATATTTCTAATGCAGATGCGCTTGTAAAAAGCCTGAATCAATTAATCGAAAAGGATGTTAGGACAAAAGGAGAGCTCCAGCTGACTGATGCTCTTCAAATAATGATTGATTCCGGCGAAAAAATTGCTACTTTCCCGGTTGAAGGCTGGTATGATTGCGGAAAACCTGAAACGTTGTTATCAACGAATAAATATCTTCTCGATCAGAAAAGCGTTAGCAAAGAATATAAAAATGTGGTAATTAATCATCCGGTTTTTATTTCCCAAGAAGCCGAAATAGAAAATTCGGTTATCGGTCCTTATGCTACTATTGATAAAGGCTGTAGAATAAAGGAATGTATAATAAAAAATTCAATTGTAGGTGCTAATGCTCAGGTTTCAAAAGCTTTGCTCGATAATTCAATTATAGGAAATAACTCCTTGATAAAGGGAACTTTTAAAAGATTAAATTCAGGCGATTCATCAGAAATAGATTTTTATTAAATAATATACAGTGAGGTAAACAAGCTATGTCATATGTTTTTACATCGGAATCGGTATCCGAAGGACATCCCGATAAAGTATGCGATGCAATATCAGACGGTATATTGGATGCAATATTTAAAGTTGATCCCTCTGCAAGAGTTGCCTGTGAAACTTTTGTAACAACCGGATTAGTTCTTGTGGGTGGAGAAGTTACTACAAAAGCTTATGTTGAAGTCCAGGATATTGTCAGATCAACTATAAGAGCAATCGGGTACACAAGCGCCGAATATAAATTTGATGCCGATTCCTGCTCGGTTCTCAATGCCATTCATTCTCAATCGCCAGATATAGCATTAGGAGTTGATAAAGGCGGAGCAGGCGACCAGGGAATTATGTTCGGTTATGCGTGCGACCAGACTCCGGAATTTATGCCTATGCCAATTATGTATGCTCATAAGCTTGTTAAAAGGTTAGCCGAAATCAGGAAATGCGGGAACGGGACCATGCCCTATTTAAGACCCGATGGAAAATCTCAGGTAACAATTGAATACGATAATGAAAATAAACCGATTCGCGTCGATACCATTGTTGTTTCAACCCAGCATGATGCAGACGCTACTCAGAATAGGATAAAAGACGATGTGATTGAGCATGTTGTGAAAACAATAATCCCTGAAGAATACCTCGATAAAAAAACAAATTATTTTGTTAATCCTACCGGCAGGTTCGAAATAGGCGGGCCTCACGGAGACAGCGGGTTAACCGGGCGAAAGATCATCGTGGATACTTACGGCGGATGGGCTCCTCATGGCGGGGGCTGCTTTTCAGGCAAAGATCCATCTAAAGTAGACAGAAGCGCTACTTATGCGGCTAGACATATAGCTAAAAATGTTGTGGCAGCTAAGCTTGCAAAAGAATGTCTTGTACAAGTAGCTTATGCAATCGGAGTTGCAGAACCTGTTTCCATTTATGTTAATACAAACGGAACAGGTGTAATTCCAGACGTAGAGATATCCAAAATTATTAAAAAAGAAATTGATTTGACTCCTAAAGGTATAATTGAAAGGCTTCAATTAAGAAGGCCTATCTATCAGAAAACCGCGGCATACGGACATTTCGGAAGAGATGAAAAAGAATTTACATGGGAGAAACTTGATCTGATCCCGGTATTTAAGAAGAATGCTTAGCCGTTACATCTCATGTCTGTTACGGATATTTATATAAAAACATGTTTAACTGAGAGGTAAATAAATGAGTCACATTGCAGAGAAAACAGATACAAAATTAAAATATAAAGTTAAGGATATAAGTTTAGCCGAGTGGGGAAGAAAAGAAATTAGGCTTGCAGAAGCAGAAATGCCCGGTCTGATGTCAATAAGGAAAGAATATGGCTCGCAGAAGCCCTTAAAAGGTGCGAGGATTGCAGGGTGTCTTCATATGACTATTCAAACAGCAGTGTTAATTGAAACTCTCGTTGAGCTTGGCGCCGATGTGCAGTGGTCCTCATGCAATATTTTCTCCACACAGGATCATGCGGCAGCCGCTATTGCTGCAAAGGGAATTCCGGTTTTTGCCTGGAAGGGGGAAACACTGGAAGAATACGACTGGTGCATTGAACAGACTTTATTCTTTGGAGAAGATAAGAAGCCTTTAACGATGATCCTAGATGACGGCGGAGATTTGACTAATACTATTTTAGATAAATATCCTGAATTAGTCAGGAATTTAAGAGGGATCACTGAAGAAACTACCACGGGGGTACACCGGCTGTATGACCGGATGGCAAAAGGTACTCTTCCCGTACCGGCAATTAATGTTAATGATTCAGTTACAAAATCAAAATTTGACAACAAATACGGATGCCGCGAATCCCTGGTGGATGCTTTAAGGAGAGCAACAGATTTAATGCTTGCAGGCAAGGTTGCAGTGGTATGCGGGTATGGGGATGTCGGCAAAGGTTCTGCCGAAGCATTGGCTAATGCTAATGTCAGGGTCATTGTTACCGAGGTTGATCCTATTTGTGCACTGCAGGCTGCCATGAACGGATTTCAAGTTAAGAAGCTTGACACCGTTATTCAGGATGCGGATATTATAGTAACAGCAACAGGGAATAAGGATATAGTTACCGAAAAGCATTTTAGAAAGATGAAGCATAATGCTGTAGTCTGCAACATCGGTCATTTCGACGATGAAATAGATATGGCTTGGCTGAATAAGAATTACGGCAGCACAAGGGAAAATATTAAACCGCAGGTAGATAAATATACAATTCAAGGAAAAGATTTAATTGTTCTCGCTGAAGGCCGTTTAGTAAACCTCGGATGTGCAACAGGCCATCCTTCTTTTGTAATGTCTTCCTCATTCACAAACCAGGTTCTTGCACAGATTGAGTTGTGGAACCATCCGGAAAGATACGAAAATAAAGTTTATGTCCTCCCAAAACATTTAGATGAAA
>DATKLQ010000131.1:0-4395 GCA_035542335.1 Ignavibacteriaceae bacterium
GCTCTCTCAAACCGGTAACAGGATAACACTGAATCCTTCTTTGATTTTGTATGAGCTGAAATCATTTGAAAAGAGCTTTCCTTCAATTTTAAAAATGATTGAAGACCAAAAAAGCGAATTGCCGAATCTGCACAGGTGTTATGATTTAATTAAAATTTCTCTTGAATAAAAAATTACCCCACCCAATTTTCGGCTAAATTCTCCCCTATTGTTGTTTCAAGATGGACAGCAGGATTTGTTTTTATGCAGACTATAGGTATTACAGAGAACTTTAAAAGTTTCTTAGTTACGTTTCCCGCAACCAGATGATGCAGATTTGTTTTGCCGTGAGTTGCCGTAATTATTAAATCGACATGTTCTTTTTTAGAATAATTTATTATTTCCTCGAATGGTTTACCCGCAATAACAATTCTAAAGATATCTATTCCGGCATTATAAAATTTATTAATAAATCTTTCCAATTCCTCCTCCGCACCAAATATCCTGTCTCTATCCAAATTCATTTTATCTTGAGGATCATTTATCTCATTATAACGGATAATAGGCTCAATAACATGAAGCACATGAAGCCTTGCAGAATTTTTTTTTGCGAAGTTTAATGCAAATTCATATGCTTTGGCAGAATTGAATGAAAAGTCAGTCGGAATAAGAACATTTGAGAACACCATCTCGTATCTCCTTCGTTTTCATCTTTTGTCATTTTATTTAATAGCCATATGCTGTTTAGACGAAAGAATATCCTTTTCGACTCATTATAATTGTGACTAATGTTGTTAAAAAAGCTATATTGTTGTGCTTTTTATCTCAATATATTTTATTATTTACCTTGACAGAGATTCAAGCAGTGGATAAAAGAGAATTAAAAAAACTATACAAACAGTCTCCCAAGCCAATGGGTATTTTACAGGTAAAAAATTTATCAAGCGGTAAAATTTTTATTGCAAGCAGCCAAAATCTTCCGGGAAAATTGAATAGTATTATGTTCCAGCTAGACAATGGTTCACACGTTAATTCCGAGATGCAGAAAGATTTTAATGAAGTTGGAAAGGAAAATTTTTCTTTTGAAATTATAGACTATCTGGAACCAAAAGAGGATCCTTTATATGATTACACCGAAGATTTAAAAATTCTTGAGCAGATGTGGATCGAGAAACTGCAGCCGTTTAATGAAAGGGGATATAACAGGCACAAGAAAAACCATTTCAATTAAAAAAGTAATTTTTAAGAAGCTGAGAACTTCTTTATAAAATTCTCAACTTCTTAATTAACCTTTCAATTTTATTTAATTACATATTTCTATTTTCAGAATTAATATCCTGCCACGTTGTTTCAACATCGTTCCATGAACGGTTAATACCGGATTTAAATTGCTCCCAGTTGTCCTGGGTGACCTGGCCGAATTTACGCCATTTTACATCCAGGTCCTGGCGTTTATTTTTCAGCTTTTCAACCTGGTTATCTATCTTGTCCTTTTCGTCCGCTGTCGCATTGTCGGCTTTCTGCCGGAGTTCATCAATCCTTTGATCCAATTTATTCCTCGCCTGCTCAAAATCAGATCGGAATTCATCCCGGTTTGCAAACGAATAATCTTTATTTTCATCCCATAAATCATTTTTTGAAGCATTACTAGAACTATCTTGTGTTATGCCTGGGGCAGGAGTTGTTTGATCCATATTATTGCTTTTTTCCCTGTTATTTTGGCACGAAATAAGGATAAATGCTAGAAAGAAAATTAATGACCGCTGGCATAAAATGTTTCTTTTTCATAATACATCCTTTCTCATGAATTAAAAATTGGTATCTTTATTTTTACCCTAAATTATTACTTTATGCCTTATTCAGAATGCAGTCTATCACAATCCTTTTACTCAGTTTGCTATCTCACTATATGTACCTCATATTTTAAACGGATTCAAATTTTCAATTTTTATTCTTTAGTAGGGAGGAAGTTGTGTGATTAAAAATAATCTCATTCTCAGCCTCATATTCTTTTACTTTGCTGCATCCGGCCAGGTAAGAATAAATAAATCAACCGATTTGCTTTCCTCAAATACGAGAACAGGTTTCACGGAAGATCTTAAAATGGATTTTCATTCCGCTCTAAATAAAGGTTTAGATTTTATTGAAAGCCCTCTGCATTTTACAGCCGAAGATTTTATTATGACAGGTATTATCGCAAGCGCTACTTCACTTTCTTTTTTTGCCGATCAGCCGGTCCGGAATTCCGTAATGAAAATTCACAGTAACTCCCTGGATAAAATAATCCCCATTGGTGAGAACTTTGGAAATGCAAAGTATGCTGCAGCTTTAACCGCTACAATATATTTAGGAGGGCTTATTTCCGGTGAGTCCGAATTAAGGAAGACAGGGTTGATTCTAGTTGAAACATTATTTTTCAATGGTTTAATAACCGAGGGACTAAAAATAACATTTGGGAGAGCACGTCCTTATGTAAATAAAGGAAATATGGATATAGACTTATTTACTTTTGAATTCGACCAGGAGGATTATTCATTGCCTTCAGGGCATGCATCGGTAGCTTTCTCCGTAGCTACGGTTCTCTCTGAAAGAATTGGAAATATTTATGCTTCCGCGGCTTTATATTCGCTGGCCGGCTTAACTGCTTTCCAAAGAATCTACCGGGATCAGCATTGGTTTTCCGATACCATCTTAGCAGCAGCTATCGGAACTTTTGTCGGATTAAAAATGATAAAGCTTAATTCCGAGTCTCAAGATCCGGAACTAAATCATGAAGCAAAATCAATAAGCTTTTTCCCGCTGTTAAATCATAATTCAGTCGGTGCTGGTTTTTCAGCTGCTTTTTAGTTTTTAACTTTATAGAATGGGATCAAAATTTTAAAACAATCGCGATCCATTCATCCATTCCGATTAATTCCAGCAGCTTAAAATCAAGATTATAATATTTGTTCAGTATTTCCGATTCATCCTCTTTCAATAATCCCGATAGAATGAGAATTCCCTTTTTTTTCAATCTGCACTGTAATTCTTCGGCCATATCTATTAAAGTATTTTTTTGAATGTTGGCAGAAATCAGATCAAAATTTTTTTCTTTGACTTCATTTATTTCACCGAGCAGGATTTCAACCTTTAAACCCGTTCCATTTAACAGGCAGTTCTCCTTAGCATTTAAATAAGACCATTCATCATTATCAATTGCTGTAGCAGATGCAGCTCCTAGTTTAACGGATGCAATTGCCAGAACTCCTGTCCCGGTACCGACATCCAGCATTTTCATCTCCTTCTTTACATATTTTTCCAAAGCTCTGAGCATTAGCTTTGTAGTTTGATGCTCGCCGGTGCCGAAGGACATTTTCGGATTGATTTCTAGTATTATCTGGTCTTTTTTGGCAGAATATTTTTTGAAGGAAGGTTTAATTACTATTTTATCAGTAACTTCTATTACATTTATGTCTTTCTCCCATTCTGCATTCCAATTTTTATTTTCTATTAATTCTTCCTTTATATTAAAATTGGAAATTAACTTTTGGGAAACCAATTGTTCCATCAATGATTTTATTTTATCTCCGTCTATTTTACTCCGGGGAGATGTAAACGCTTCAACTCTATCAGATTCCTCCCCAATGCCTTCAATTTCCAGCGACCATAAAAGTCCGGAAATTAATTCCGGGTTGAACGGATCGGCTGTAACTGTAAATTTTTTATAAGGCCGCATTATTTTTTCATTAAGATTACAGTCAACCCGGTACGGAATGACTTAGGAAAAATATTTGTCAAAAAGATATAAAATTTTTCGGGCCTGTTGCGGGGATTAAAATAACTTATGTAAGCAGACCGGCAGACTTCAAAACCGGTTTTTTCGGCAAAATTGATAAGCTCCTTCATTGTATATTCCCTAAAATGACCCGGATTGTCGGCATTGGTTCTGATCATCTCAAAGGGATTTCTCCCGAGCAGCAGGGCAATTCTGTTCCTCAGTGCAGCAGCATTAGGGGTCTGAATAATAAGATATCCTCCCGATTTAATGCAGGTTTTTAAAAATTCCAGCACTAATGCAGGAGAAGTATAAAGATGTTCAATCACCTCAGCCATAATTACAATATCGGATTCCGGCAGTTTGATCCACTTTTCCTTTACTTGGGAGTTATTCAGATTAAAGCTATAAAATCTCACAGGGTCCAGTTCCATGTTCAGCGGAAGATGCCCGCCTCTGCTGCTTTCGTGACCAAGCCCAAGCATTAAAATTAAATCATCAGGAAAAGATTTTTCCAGCAGCTTGGTAAATATAGAGGGGCCGATATCCAGAATTCTTAGGGAACGCTGAGGGAAATGATTTCGTATTTTTTTTACCTGAGATAAAAGGAATTCATAACGCTTAGAATGAACTTTATAATAAGTTTCTGCATCACTGTTCAA
>DATKLQ010000132.1:0-2636 GCA_035542335.1 Ignavibacteriaceae bacterium
TGCACCGAAAGAACCTTTAGAGAGCAGTTTGTCAATTTCCCTTTCTTTAGAAGATTTTTCCTCTTTTTTTGTTTCCTCAGGAATAATCCCGGTTTTTGCTTCTTCCGTTTTAGTTTCAGGCTGTTCATCTTTAAACTCTTCGCCGGGTACAATATCGGTTTTGGATTCCTGAACCCACATTTCTTCTTCAGTTTTTCCGGTCTCAGGCTCGGTTTTCTTTTCGACTTTAATTTCACCAAAAGCAGGTTTCTCCAATTCCTGTTCCGGCTGGTCCGATTTTTCATCGGGAATCTCACCTGAAGGAGTTATTTCTTTTTTATTCTCGCGATTTAAAGCTTCCTGGGCAAACTTAATTTTGCCTTCTTCCTCTTTTTCTTCCGGAGAATGTTTTACCTCCGGCTCCTCCGATTTATTAATCTTTTCTTCAGGTATTTCAGCAGATATTATTTCTTTTTCCGGTTCCTTAATTTTATTCTCCCCGGGTTTCACAAAAGTCATTGCTTGTTCGTCAACAGCCGCCGCACCGGAGATAAAAACTTCATTCTCTTTATTTTCATTCTTAATAACCTTTGCATTAACCAGCAGACGGGCTGCTTTAGATTCGAGCAGCCTGACCAGCTCACCGTAAGACTGAGGGATAAAATATGCTTCCCTTTTTTGGACATGCTGAATGACAGGCTTATTGAAGCTCAAGCTGAACGGGGCATCAATCTCCGCAAAATCGAGTTCATATTTTGCCGGCACAACAAAGAACTGCGGATCTGCCGGAATCTTTTCAGAAGATTCCGAGAAGATTATCAGGTCAACCCAGCCTGAACCTGGAAAGACTGTTTTTAAATTCTTTAGAACTTCCTTCCCGTCAGCTTTTGCAATTTTGTAATGCAGAAACCCGAGATCCTTTATTTGCACAACATCTCCCGGGTTCAGAATATCCGCAGCGCTCCTTATAAATATTTCGAAAAACAAGGAAGCATCAGCCTCCGGGGCGCCGGCTAGTTTTGCCGTTTTTCTGATCAATTCCGATTTATTCATTTTAATAATTCTTTAAATTGGTAAATGCTACCATTGAAAACTAATCCCTCCGATGGCATCCAGCGGAGGATCAAAATAACCGTCCCATATATAATTATCCCGGTTAAACAAATTAGAGAGCTGCAGTGTCAAGTAAAACCCGGGCGTTATTTTATAAGAAAATTTTACGCCTAAATCAATATAAGAATTAATATATTTAACATTCTCCAGGTCTGTATATTTTTTTGATGCAAGAAAAAGAGTTGCATGTGCACTCAAGCCGAATTTAAAATCATAACCGTACGATAAATCGGCTTTAAGCTCAGGGTAATAAGGAATGAATTTCCTTTCCAAATCACGTGTATCGTTTAATTCGACTCTGCCATAAAATACTCCGTATGGCCCGGCATGAAATAAGAGATTTGAAAATGCGGTCCAGCTTCTCGCTTTAACGGTTTCAATATCGAATTTTCCCGGTTCGAATGAATTTACAAAATAGGGGAAATCAGATGCCAAGAAATAATCGAACCCTGCATCAATTTCAAAATATCTTTCAAATTCATATTTAACCACGGCATTTAAAGCATTAATCTTCTTAAAATAAATATTGAAGAAATCATCCTGGTTAAAATACCTATTCTGCCTGAGCATATCCCCGCCGGTTAAGTATTCTGCATGAGGGGTAAATTCTCCGAAAATAGAAAGCTTATCATTTAATATTACGGCAATCGCGGCATATGGGGAAAGAAAGTTGGCATTCCATGCTCTTGAATAGGTTATTCCGAAAGAAGCCTTCACGACATCTGAAATATTCAATCCGGCTGTCGGCTTTAAAGAATAATAATTATAAATGCCGTCGGGCATCAGATTATTTTTAATATACTGGCGTCTATAGATCAAATCAGCCCCAAGATTTAAGCCGTCAAACTTAGCTCTTAAAAATCCCCCCATATTAAAAACATTTTCCCTAAAAGTTTCTTTGTCTAGCAAAGTATAAATATTTCCCAATTCACCTTTAACCTGGAAGGAATTATTGAGTAAATTTTCGAAAGAAAATCCGATATTGCCGTTATTCAGGAATCTTTTATCGGTTGAATTCTCAACCTTAAAAAATTTAAAAGTATTTCTGGAATAATCTCCCTGCAATTTAAATAATGTTCCCGCTATGAAATCAGAATTAGTATTCACCTGGTAATTCAGGTTCAAACCTCCATCGAGCCGGTAGCTCTCGCTGTTTGGTACATAAGCACGCACGTTCTTTGCCCCGGCAAAACCTTCGAAAAGCCAATTGCCATAGGGCTGAGAATAAGAGAGTTTTACAACAGGCAGAGTATACCGGCCGATGCCGGCATCAAGTTTTCCTTTTAGGTAATTAAGAGAATCAAGGAGATTAACATCTTTTAAAACAGGATGCGGAATATCCTTGACTTCGAGCTCTTCAGGGGAAAAAGCAGGCCTGAAAAATTCCTCGGATAAAGTCGGAACAAACTCGGAAGGTGCCTTTTTTGCCTTTTGGACTGAGATTAGATCAGGGCCGGTAATAACAAAATCAGGGAGCTCAACCGACGGAACAGAAGATTTCTCCTCCTGTGCAGAAACAATTCCGGCTAAGAAACAAATAAAAA
>DATKLQ010000133.1:0-2473 GCA_035542335.1 Ignavibacteriaceae bacterium
AGAAAAAAAGGATATTTATTTCCGAGCTGGTTTTTAAGCAGAATAAAGTCTTCCCATGTTATTGAATTCTTTAATTTTTCCTGAATCTGCGGATATCCGGGTAGCTTCTGAAGAATATCTTTCCTGTAATACATCAAGGCAATATCTATATAAAGAGGAATAGCTACAAGCGAATCCTTGTAATAGCATGATTCCATGGCGTATTTAAGAAGTTTTTCTTTTTGGCCGGGAGAAATAAATTTATCCAGGGGCACCGACCATTTGGCAAAACGCGGAACCCAGATTTGATCGACCGAAAACACATCGATCCGTCCGCTTTTGCTTCTTAGGTATCTTGCAAGCAGTTCTTTCCGCTCGTTTGTGCTGAATTTTGTGAAGGGAAGATTTATAGCTTCTACCTCAATCTGGCCTTTGTATTTTTCATTAAACCTGTCAATAACTTTCCGGTGGGCTGCGGATATATGATCGACAAAATATATTTTTTTTATAAATCCGTTTCCGTTTTCTTTTTCCTGCACAGGGGGAAATATGTAAAGAATCAAAATAAATGCGGTAATTACAATTGAGCTGATGACAAGATAAAAAAGTTTTTCAAAGTTCATCGGATATAAAATATTTTATTTTAAAAGAGGGCTGACCGGCTAATAATAATCTCCTCCCCCATATTTATTTAATGTTTAAATTCAAAATATTATCCCGCTAAATAATATTCCTTATCAATTTAATAAGCAAGCTTATTAAAATAATAAATGATCAGCCGGAAATTTCAAAAAAAATCTTTACTAAAATAAATTCTAAGAATTTTTTTAGAATTTTCAATAAATAAAGAGAGAATAAATTTAGAGTTTAATTCTTTGCAGGCACAATATTTGAGATCGGGAAGCCTAGGGCAAAAAGAATCCGATGAAAAATCGTCCTTAACTTTTAACAGACATGTACAAATATTTTTTCCTTTCATTATTATTTGCCTTCCGGATAGCCGCTCAGCAAGGTTTCGTCTCAACTATGGGTAAACAAATTGTAACTGAAGACGGAAAACCTCTTCTGCTGAAGGGAATTAATTTGGGGAATTGGCTCGTGCCCGAAGGTTATATGTTTAAATTCGAAAATTCGACTTCACCTAGACTTATTAATGATTTGTTTTTAGAATTGCTCGGTCCGGAAGAAACCGATAAATTCTGGAAAACTTACAGGGACAATTACATCACTAAAGATGATATAAGCTTTATTAAGAAAACGGGATTCAATTCGGTACGAATACCCTTTAATTTCAGATTGTTCGTCAGGGAAGACACCGGGATTTTCACCGGTCCCGGATTTGAATTGCTCGATAGGATAATAGCCTGGTGCAGGGAAGAAAATATTTATGTAATTCTTGATATGCACTGCGCCCCCTGCGGCCAGACAGGTGACAATATCGACGACAGCTGGGGCTACCCGTTCCTTTTTGAAAGCGGTTACTGCAAGGAATTGACTGTTGAGCTTTGGGGAAAAATAGCCGGGCATTATAAAGACGAAAATATTTTAATAGGTTACGATCTGTTGAATGAGCCCATCGCTCCTTATTTCGATACTGCCGAGTTAAATCCGAATTTAGAACCCTTGTATAAAGATATTACAAAAGAAATCAGGAAGACTGATAAAAATCATCTTATATTTTTAGGCGGAGCACAGTGGGACAGCAATTTTAAAATATTCGGCCCGCCGTTCGACTCAAAATTAGTTTATACATTCCATAAATACTGGACGAAACCGGACCAATCGGCAATACAGGAATACATCGATTTTAGGGATAAATATAATGTCCCAATCTGGCTTGGAGAATCCGGTGAAAATAAGAATCAATGGATATCCGAATTCAGAAGTATATTGGAAAAAAATGAAATCGGGTGGTGCTTTTGGCCATATAAAAAGCTGGATGCCTCCGCTTGCATCGTTTCAATTAATGAGCCGGAAGATTATAAAATAATTATAAGCTATGCTGATTCAGACAGAAATTCTTATAAAAAAATCAGGGAGAATAAACCTGAAATCGGCAAAGTAAAAAAAGCTTTATCGGAATATCTCGAAAACTGCAAATTCAAAAATTGCAGAATCAATAAAGATTATGTTAAAGCTTTAGGTTTAGATGATTAGCTGAAAAAGTATCGGCAATTTTTCTAAGCTCTCTCCTATCGTTTTCAGTAAGAATTAAATAGAGGTACAAGATGAAAAATACAATATTAATAATTATTGCTTCAATTATCCCGTTGTTGTTTACCGGAGTAAAAATAAATGGACCGCTTCCGTACAAAGATCGTTCGCTTACTATAGATGAACGAGTAGAGGATCTTCTGGGCAGAATGACGCTTCAGGAAAAGATCGGCATGCTTGGCGGTACCGGTTTTGAAACAAAAGAAATTAAAAGACTTGGAATTCCGCCAATGAACATGACAGACGGACCTGTGGGAGTCAGGTGGAATGTACCTTCCGG
>DATKLQ010000134.1:0-2217 GCA_035542335.1 Ignavibacteriaceae bacterium
GCGGCAGGGTTTTCTCCAGAGGAATCCTTTGGGACAAATATATCGTTTATTGCAGCGTTATTTACGAGAATATCTATCTGATTTAAATTATGTAATATCACACTGCATAAATTTTTTACCGAATCCGGATCAGTTATATCAGCACCTATTCCCATACTGCCGGGGCAGAGCGTTTTCGAGAATTCAATGCATTTCTTCTCGTCAAGATCAGTAACTATAACTTTAGCACCGGCTTCCGATAAAGCCCTGCAATGATTTTTACCGAGTAACCCCAATGCGCCGGTTACGACGGCAGTTTTATTTTCAAGGGAAAAAAGTTCGTTTGGCTTCATAATTATAATTGTATTATTCCTAACGAATAGTCCCCCTTAATAAAGGGGGAGAGGGGGTTATCTCATTCTGGGTGATCCATTTTTTTATTGTGTCTAAAACTTCTTCTATTTTAAATTTAACATCCAAATCATCAAAACGTAAAAAAGATAATCCAATTTGTTCCAATTCTCTTTGTCTCTTTATATCATTCTCTTCATTAAAATGATGGCTCTCTCCATCAATTTCTATTATAAGTTTTAATTTGCTGCAGAAGAAATCAACTATATATTTTTTTATTGGCTTTTGTCTCATAAATTGATAGCCTAACATTCTTCTCCCCTTTAATTCATTCCAAAGAAGAATTTCCGACAAAGTACTATTATTACGTAATTTCCTGGAATAGTCCTTTAAATAATTTTTATAATATATTTTCACGGACAACCCCCTTCTTCCCCCTTAAATAAGGGGGACTCTGCGTTTTGAAATCTGTTATTACAGAATATTAATGAAATTTTTAAGAAGATATTTATCTTAAATTATTCGCTATATCCCTTAATATTCTTCCCCCTCTTTTAAGGGGGACTCTGCGTTTAGTAATTTAAAAAGTTTGACAAAAATTGTACAAAAAAAGTAGTCTTATTTCTCCAATACTTCCTTAATTGTTTCGGATTGTTTTTTCGGTTTTGTATTGAAGTTGCTTGTTTTCCGGAATACGGGCTCAACGGGTTCGCCCCGTAAATAGCCTTTTATATTTTTTTCTTCAACGGCTTTTTTAAGAATGGGCAAAACTTGTACATAAACTTTTAGTGTATATACTATGTCGTCGTCTGAGTGGGAAAAGCTCATGTTGTGAAAACCGCTCCACAATATTCCGTTTTTGATCATCTCCTGCTGCACTAGGGATTTCATCTCAAGGGGATTGCCCGCAGATGAATCAAATGTTACAAGCGATCGGCATTCATAGCCGATACACTTGGTATAGTTAATTCCTAGTCTCTCAGCCAGCTCATTGTAGCCGTTCTTTAATTTAGCACCCTGTTTAGATAAATAGGCCGGGACATTCTTTTCTTTGATCTCATTTATTACTGCTTTAACTGCAGCAAGCGATAAAGCTTCGCCGCCGAATGTTGTATAGAAGAAAACATCCGAATCGAGAAGCTTCATTATATCTCTTCTTCCTGTTAAGATAGAAATGGGCATTCCGTTGGCAACTGCTTTTGAAAAACAGGCCAGGTCTGCTTTAATATTGAAATACTCCTGGGCTCCTCCTAGAGCGATGCGGAAACCCGTCCACATTTCATCGAAGATTAAAAGTGTACCATGTGATTCACATATCTCTTTTAGTTCATGGAGAAAATTCTTTTGAGGAGGTTCGAATACAAACGGCTCCAGGATGACACATGCCGTATCATTATCAATTGAATCAATAACCGATTTAATATCATTATAGTTAAAAGTGTATGTTAAATCTTTAACGGCTTCGGGAATACCTTTATTCCTGTCCGTTACCGAGATATACCAATCGTGCCATCCGTGATAGCCGCAGCAAAGAACTTTTTCCCTGCCGGTAAAAGCCCTTGCAAGACGAACGGCAGCGGATGTTACATCTGCTCCCGTTTTGCTGTATCTAACCATCTCGGCATTCGGTATTGCATCGCTAATCAATTCCGCCACCTCAACTTCCAAAGGATGCATTAATGAAAATGTTATTCCGCTTGATAATTGTGCCTTTATTGCATCATCAACCTTATCATAACAATAGCCTAGTGAAATCGGCCCTACACCCATCGTATAATCGATGTATTCATTTCCGTCAACATCCCAGACATGCGAACCTTTTCCTCTTTGCAGATAAATGGGGGCAATTCCTTTAATATGCTGCGAAGGTCCTTTTGCAAGTGTCTG
>DATKLQ010000135.1:0-8639 GCA_035542335.1 Ignavibacteriaceae bacterium
TCATTTCAAAGGAGCCGATTATTTTACAGAGGTCTGGCTGAATGATAAATTCTTGGGAAAACATGAAGGATATTTTCAGCCTTTTTTTTTCGATGTGACTGAATCGTTAAATGAGTCATTCAGCCTGCTCATAGTAAAAGTTACTTCACCTTTAGAAGATCCCGGGAAAACCTGGCCTCATAAGAAAAAATTGATAAAAGGAATATTCAGCCACCATGACTGCAGGCCCGGCGCCTGGAATCCTCAATTCGGGCAGGACAGAAATACGGGGGGAATTTGGAACGATGTCTCTTTATTTCTTGCAAATGAAGCTTTTATAGAATCAATAAATATTTCTTCCAAAATAAATTTCTTCGAAGATAAAGCAGATTTAAAGATATCTATAGATTATTATAAAAAAAACAGTTCCTTTCTTTCAGATGAAATTGAAATAATTCTTAACTCGCCTTCAGGAAAAAAAGTAAGAAAAAAATTTAAAGTAGAATTAAACCTTCTTAAAGGGAACTGCTCATTTTTATTAACTGTAGAAAATCCGGAATTGTGGTGGAGCTGGGATTTGGGAAAACCTAATCTATATAAACTTAAGCTCGGGGGAAAGTATTTATCCGGTGAGACGAACTTCGGGATTAGGGAAGTTTTTCTAGATGATAAAAATACTTTTTATCTGAACGGGAAAAGGCTTTTTTTTAGGGGAACAAATATTATCCCTGAGCAGAATCTTTCATCTCTTGATGAAAATAGAATCTCCAGGCAGATAAAGCTTATTAAAGAAGCAAACATTAATATAATCAGAATTCATGCGCATGTTAATAGAAATGAATATTACGATGAATGCGATAAGGCAGGGATTCTTGTCTGGCAGGATTTTGCGCTCCAGTGGACATATGATCAATCCGAAAAATTTAAAACCAATGCCTGCTTGCAAATAAAAGATATGGTGAAGCTTCTTTTTAATCATCCCTCGATCTGCTTCTGGTGCTGCCATAATGAGCCTGGTGATCAAATTAAAACTCTGGATCCACTTCTTTATGATGCCTTGTTAAATGTTGATAGAAGCCGTATTATAAGGATGGCTTCCAATTATGAAGAGCATCCGTATTTCGGATGGTATTGGGGAAATAAGGAGCATTATTCCGGAGTTCCAATGGGTCCCCTGGTTACAGAATTCGGAGCACAAGGTCTCCCGGTTTTAGATTCATTAAAAAAATTTATCCCGGATGAAAAACTTTTTCCTCCCGAATGGCAAAAATGGGAATACCATGATTTCCAGTATGACCAGACATTCCTGGTTGCCCGGGTCAGTGCCGGAAAGAATATAGAAGAATTCATAAATAATTCCCAGTCATATCAGTCTTCGGTTATAAAAACTGCGGCAGATTTCTACAGAAGAGAAAGGTTCAAAAAAATTACAGGCATTTTTCAATTCATGTTCATCGATTGCTGGGAGTCGATTACATGGTCGGTCGTGGATTATTTCGAGCAGAAGAAAGCCGGGTATTATACTCTGCAGGAGGCGTATCAGCCGGTATATGCATCCGTTGAAGTGCGTCAGGATAGGTACATTCCGGGAACAAAGCTGCATCTCGCACTCTATATCATTAATGATCTGCAAAAGAATTTTAATAATTGTTCTTTGGATTTTCAAATTAATAATGATTCTTTAGGAAGAATAAAATTAGGGAAAATTGAGGACGATTCAATTAGGACAATTGCATCGAATTACATCAACATATTCCTTCCAAAAAAAATTCCGGAAGGAAAACACAAAATCATTCTCGAATTAAAATCAGGTAAAAGAATAATATCCAAAAACTCTTTCGATATTGAGATTGTCGGCGGAAAGAAACTGCTTTAATGTTTCTCGCTGTCTTTTGCGATCTGCTTTGCGCTCTTTGCGTGAACTTTTTTTCACGCAAAGGCAGCAGAGAATCCGTAAAGGGCGCAATGTAAAATTTATATGAAAAATTTATTAAGACTTTTATTATCAGTTTTAATCTTAATACAATTTTCATGCAATAGTTCAGGCGATCAGAAGGTTGTTAATTTCTGGGCAATGGGTGCTGAGGGAGAAAGCATCCGAAAGCTTATTCCGGAATTCGAGAAGGAATATCCCGGTATAAAAATAAATATCCAGATGATCCCCTGGAATGCTGCACAGGAAAAGCTGATTACGGCTTACGCCGGAAATAATACGCCCGATGCCTGTCAGCTCGGCAATACCTGGATTCCGCAGTTTGCCGCACTGGATGCCATTGAAAATCTGGACTCTTTTATTGAAAGAAGCAGATCGGTCTCGAAAGAAAATTTTTTCGAAGGTATATGGGAAACAAACAGGATCGGAAAATCAATTTACGGAATCCCATGGTATGTCGATACAAGGGTATTATTTTATAGGAAAGATATTTTGAAGAGTGCAGGGTACAGCTCTCCGCCAAAAACATGGAGTGAGCTTTATGATGCTTCAAAAAAAGTAAAGGCTCTCTACAAAAAAGGGGAAGAGAAATATGCTATTTTCATCCCTACAAATGAATGGGCAGATTTTGTGATTTTCGCCCTTCAGCTCGGAGCGCCTATATTGAAAAATAATAATTCATATGGGGATTTCAGCGGAAGGAAATTTAAAGAAGCATTCGATTACTTAATCCGGTTTCATAAAGAAAAACTTTCTCCTATAGGCATTACGCAGGTGACGAATATTTACCAGGCTTTAGCCGATAGTTTTGTTGCTATGTACATCTCCGGGCCGTGGCATGTCCCCGAATTCAAAAAATGGATGACAGGAGACATTAAAGATAAATGGGGGACAGCCCCTTTACCCGGACCTAATGATTCAATCGGGCTGTCGCTTGCAGGGGGTTCTAGCTGCGTAATCTTTAAGAATTCCGAAAAGAAAAAGGAAGTCTGGAAGTTCATTGAATTTTTATCTGAACCTAAAATACAGGCGGAATTTTACCATTTGGTTAATGATCTTCCTGCGGTTAAATCCGCCTGGGAAGATTCGTCTCTGCAGAATGATGAATATCTGAAAGCATTTTATGTGCAGCTCCATCGTGTAATTCCGACACCGAAAATTCCTGAGTGGGAGCAGATAGTTTTTTCGAAGCTTCAGAATTATATTGAAATTGCGGCCAGGGGAACAATGACCACAGATGAAGCATTGTTAGCCTTGGATAATGAAGTAAACCAGGTCCTGGAAAAGAGAAGATGGCTGCTGGGAAGGAGCGAAACCCCGTAGCAAAGATTATTAATCTGTGCCTCAGCTTTACAAAGCACAGATTATTAATCTGTGCTACAGGCTTTACAAACAGAAACTAAATATAACTTATGGATGAATCCTTTATTAAGGAAGAATAAAATAAGTTCATTATTCCAATATCACAGTATTCCAGTATTCCAATATTCCAGTATTCCAATATTCCAGTATTCTCAGCCAAAGGCTGATCCGCCTTCGGCGGACAATATTCCAAAAGACAACTCCAATGCTAAAGAGTAGTGACTCCAAAAAGTTCAGTTCCTTCGGCTCGGCTGCATTCTTCTTCCTTTCTCCGGCCCTGGGCTCAATTCTCGTATTCTTTTTTATTCCGGTGGTTGCTGCATTCGTAATGAGCTTTACCGACTTCGATATCTATTCTCTAGGCGACTGGACTAAAGCAAGGTTTATAGGCTTTAACAATTACCTCAATCTATTCAAAGATCCTTTGTTCTGGATTTCTTTAAAAAACACCTTCTATTATGTAATAGCTGCTACACCAATATCTATTGCAGTTTCTTTGGGAGCTGCAATCCTGCTGAATTCAAAGCTTGTGAAGCTGAAAGTAATATTTAGATTAACATATTTCATACCTGTAATTACGACTCTTGTAGCTGTAGCCATCGTATGGAGATTTATCTATCATCCGCGCTTCGGTATTCTGAATTATCTTTTGGGAATCTTCGGAATAAGTCCTGTTGATTGGCTCGGAGATCCGAATTGGGCAATGCCTGCAATTATACTAATGGCCGTCTGGAAAAATTTCGGATATAATATGATAATATTTATTGCCGGGCTTCAGAATATTCCCGGCTATCTTTACGAAGCATCTGTGATTGAAGGGGCAAATGCATGGCAGCAGTTTAAAAGTATTACACTCCCAATGCTGGCCCCTACTACTTTTTTCATAAGCGTTATTACAATGATCAGCTTCTTCCAGCTTTTTGCGGAACCTTATATAATGACCCAGGGCGGACCTTTAAACAAAACTTTAAGCATTGTCCAGTATATGTACCTTGAAGGCTTCAGATGGTGGAATATGGGATATTCCGCATCAATTGCCTTTGTTTTATTCTTTATAATTTTTGCCGGAACGCTGGTTCAATTTAAAATACAAAAAACTTCGGAACTTTAATGTCCTGGAAAAAATTTATACTTTATTCTTTTTTAATTATTTCCGGATTAATTACGCTTGCCCCTTTCTTCTGGATGTTGTCTGCCTCTTTTATGGCTGACGGCCATGCAAGTGTTTTTCCTCCCAGGTTTTTTCCGGATCGCTTTACACTTGAACAATATGAACGTCTTTTTTCCCGGCTGAATGTTGCACGTTATCTTTTCAATAGTCTTTTTCTTGCCTCTGCCGTAACTATCATATCAATCTTCTTCAATTCCTTGGCTGCGTATGCATTCGCAAAGTACAGATTTAAAGGAAAAAACAGGCTGTTTAATTTCCTGCTGAGTGCTATGATAATACCTGCCCAGGTTACAATGCTCCCTTTATTCCTTCTGCTGAAATCGATGGGATTGATAAATACCTATATGGCAATTATTATTCCGGGATTGGCTACAATTTTCGGGATCTTTTTAATAAGGCAGTATATTATTTCTATCCCGGATAGTCTCATCGAGGCGGCAAGAATCGACGGAGCAACCGAGTTCCAAATTTACCGGACTCTTATTCTTCCCCTTGCCAGGCCTATTCTCGTCACTCTGGCAATTTTTACTTTTATGGCTACATGGAATGATTTTCTCTGGCCCTTAATTGCGCTTACTGATGATTCAATGTATACTCTTCCGGTTGCGCTTTCAAACCTGATGCTGGAGCATACGAAAGATCCTGAGCTTATGATGGCCGGATCGGTTGTAACAATTATTCCCATAATTATTGTTTTTCTTGCATTGCAGAAATACTATATTGCCGGAATAATGCAGGGAAGCGTTAAAGGTTAAAATTTTATCCTTTAAAAGCTGCAGATTCACCGGTAAAAATCCGCTGCCTGCCTTCTTTCCTTTTTCCATTTCTTGCGTTAAAGTTATATTTGCTAAGGCAGATGAAAAAAAATTCAAGCATTATATAGCACTTTATATGAAATCTTATTTAAAGTGCCTTGATTTGAATTGATTAAATTAAGTTATTTATAATTTACTAGGATTCCGGAGAAAAATTTTCCTCAATAATTCATGAATGAATTTTTAATTTCAACAAAATTATACAAGCCTGCTTTGCAGCCGAAGACAATTTCAAGGACCAGGCTTCTGGAAAAGCTTAATTCAGGCCTGAAAAATAAGCTTATCCTGGTTTCTGCACCCGCAGGATTCGGGAAAACAACTATACTTACAGATTGGATTTCACAGGCTGAATTCCCATCCGCATGGGTTTCATTGGATTCGGGCGATAACGATCCTAAAAGATTTTTTACATACTGCCTTGCCGCACTTCAGAATCTGAACGGCAATATTCAGGATGGAATAAGGAATTTCGGCGAAAACACCCAGGCGCTTTTTAATTCAACACAGCAGGTTCCCGTAGAAACGATAGTTGCTTCCTTTATTAATGATATAAGCACTTCTTCAGCCGAATGTATATTGGTTCTAGATGATTTTCATTTGGTGAATTCTCCAAATCTGCATCAAACCGTTGCGTCCTTCATAGATCATATTCCTTTGAACCTTCACCTTGTAATCGCAAGCAGGCATGATCCCTCTTTTGCCCTTTCCAAAATGCGGGTTAGAAAAGAGCTTTGTGAAGTTAGGGAAGCCGATCTGCGCTTTACACCCGAAGAAACGGAAAAGTTTTTCAGGGAAACTATGGACCTTCATCTTGGATATGATGAGATAAATAATCTCGAGAATAGAACCGAAGGATGGATTGCAAGCCTTCAGCTTGCAGCATTGGCAATGCAGGGGAGAAAGAATATACCGGAATTTATTCAAAAGTTCAGCGGGAGCCATAACTATATTGTTGATTATTTAACCGAAGAGGTCCTGCAGCATCTTGACAACAATATCCAGGAATTTCTTTTATTTACCTCGATACTGGAGAGATTTAACAGCCAGCTCTGCGATTATTTAACCAATGGAAGCGAGAGTCAGCATATTCTCGAATTCCTCGATAGATCCAAATTATTTTTAGTCCCGCTGGATGAAAATAAAAAATGGTTCAGGTATCATCATCTCTTCAGCGATCTGCTGAAGTTCAGGCTGGAGCAGCTTTTCCCGGATATAATAAGGACTCTTCATAGAAGAGCAAGCGAATGGTTTGAGAAAAATTCCTACACTGAAGACGCATTTAATCATGCATTGGCCGCAGGCGATAAAGAGAGAGCTGCTGATCTAATCGATGCAGCTTCAATACCGGTTCTCGTTAAAGGTGAGCTGACCACCCTTCAAAATTGGAGCGAAAAAATTCCCGCCGATCTGCTTTCAGAAAGAGCATATCTTTTATTGAGTCTTGCATGGATTCACAATATTAGAGGCGACTTGCAGAAAGCTGCTCCCTTTGTCGAGCAGATTGAAAAGATTATTTCCAGGGAAGATTCCAAGTACAATGAGAAAACAAGGCTGGATCTTCTCGGTCATGTGGCATTGATTAAATCTTACAGCTATAATCCGGTATACAGTAATGATTACGGCACTATTTCGATCCAGAGGGAATTAATCCTTGAAGCTAAAAAATACCTTGAAGCTGATAATCCTACTTACTTGCAGAGCACTATAAACCTGGTGCTGGGCTGGACATACCTTTACAGCGGTGAGCTTGACGATGCTTTCCGGACTTTCGAAAAGGCTTATAAGGAAGGTGAGGCAAGCAATAACCATATCGTTACCTTATCCGGAGCTTATAATCAAACGGTTGTTCTTCTGCTTCAGGGTAAACTTAAATTGGGATATAACTTTGCTTTAAAAGTAATTAAAGAATATTCCGGCAGGCATGGCAAATTTTTTCTTCCGCTCGGCTTTACTTATTTGGGTATCGGAGAGATATTTTATCATATGAATAGGTTTAAAGAAGCCGAGGAATATCTTAATTACGGCTTGAGGATTTCCGAATTGATGGGGAACTGGACAATGTTTTTTCATGCTGTTTATTTGCTCGCGTTAATAAAACAGATTCAAGGGGATTATAAAAGCGTAAAAAATCTTTTAAAGAAAGAGCAGGAAGCATTATCAAAATCACCTTCTTTTTTCAGGGAGATTGCATTTGAGGCCAACAAGGTAAGATTATGGTTGATTCAGAAAAATAAGAAGGCCGCGGCTAACTGGATGGATAAATATAATTCGGATCCGATGAGGGAATGCCCCTTTTTCTTTTTGGGAGATATAATTTCTGCAAGAATACTGATGGAAAATGAAGAATATTTTGAAGCTTTAAACCTTATCGAGAATAAAAGGGATGAATTTGAAAAAATGGGCGTCTGCTTATGGATTCTGGAAAGCCGCATTTTGAAAGCCTTGATTTTTGAAAAGGAAGGGGAAACCGGTAAAGCATTGACCGAACTGAAAGAAGCCGTAAAGATTGCGGCGCCGGAAGGGTTTAAAAGAATCTTTATTAATGAAGGGAAGATCATGTCTGATCTTCTTGCAGATATTTTAACCGATTCTCAGGATGATAAATCTCTCGATTTTAATTTCATATCTTCCTTGATTGAGGAAATAAATGCAGAGGAGGGAGAGAGCTCTCAAGGTTTAGATGAGCCTTTAAGTGACAGGGAAATCGAAGTGCTTCGTCTTCTGGCATCCGGGTTTTCGAACCAGGACATTGCAGATAAGCTTTATGTAGCAGTGGGTACCGTAAAGAAACATACTCACCAGATTTACCAAAAGTTAAATGTTACGGGGAGAACGAAAGCTATCCAGCTTGCGAGGGAGTTGGAGTTGATATGAAATTACAAGATTATCCGAAGGATCCTTTGGACAAGATTACAAGATTATCCGAAGGATCCTTTGGACAAGATTACAAGATTATCCGAAGGATCCTTTGGACAAAATTACAAGATTCTTTAATCCGCAATTCGAAATCCGCAATCCGAATGACCATTCTGATTTGCGATTTACAATATTTGATTTATAACTCTTCTCTGTCTTTGCGCTCTGCTCATTTCGCCCTGCGACTATGAATGACTACAAATGAAAATCAATGACTACAAATGACAATCAATGACTACAAATGATCACCGGCTATTGCGATCTTGCTCCTCTTTGAATTTATCCAAATGAACCTTATTTTTGCTGAAGTTTGATTTTCCTGAAAACAGGCGCGTTCGTCTAGTGGCTTAGGACGCCGCCCTCTCAAGGCGGAGATCACGGGTTCGACTCCCGTACGCGCTACAAAGCAGAGCCAATTCTATATATCCTAATCCCGGTTCCAGATCCAGAATCCAGTATCCAG
>DATKLQ010000136.1:0-12389 GCA_035542335.1 Ignavibacteriaceae bacterium
ACTCAACCATTTCAAATAAGCGGTTATTTTATACAATTCCCTTAGGCGGTTACGCAGATGGAATGAAAGTAGACACTTCGGGGATTTTATATTGTACGGGGCCTACGGGTGTATGGATAATATCGCCTGACGGAGCATATCTCGACAAAATTGCCATGCCCTCAAATCCTTCCAACTGCAACTGGGGTGATGCCGACCGGAAGACTTTGTACATTACCGCCGGCAATAGCGTCTACAGAATCCGGCTGGCTGAAACCACCGGATTTAGAGATAAGGGAGAGCTTCCCCGAGGAATGGAATTATATCAGAATTACCCAAACCCATTCAACCCCGCTACTAATTTTGGATTTCGGATCTCAAATTTCGGATTTGTTAGTCTAAAAATTTATGATCTCTTGGGAAATGAAATTACTACGGTCGTGGAAGGTGAGTTTTCGCCGGGAGAATATATCTTCCCATTCTCCGCAGATTTTTTATTATCAAGCGGAACCTATTTTTACCGGCTGCAGTCAGGAGAATCTTTGCTGACCAAAAAATTTGTTTTCATCAAATGAGAGGAGATGCCGGATTTTTAAAATCTAACCTATCGATGATTCTATCCTTTCCTGACTAATACGAAATTTGATTTATCCGATTTGAGAACTTTTTCCTGGAAATCCAGATATTCTTTATATGAGGAAAGAGGCACCCTCTTGAGAAGAATTGTCGGGATTCCAAGTTTTATCCTCGGTCCTTTCGATATTATTCTCCTTTAAATTCAATCCTAAATAATTATATGTAAAGCCCGGCGGTATTATTACTTTAAGCCGGCTGAATTTGGTAAAATCTTTATCTTGAAATATCCATGGTTTTAACTTGTACAGTTGCGTTGAAATATTTTTAAAACTGTATTCTATTATAGAGCCGACTACTATACCCGGTATATGGAATTTCACCGTATTAATATCATCGGATTCAGTTTCAATAATATTATCTCCGTCAATTTCAAAGACTTCGCCGTTGGGATTATGACAAGATGCTTCGATATTATAGATGTTATTCCCGTTCCAATACGGCAGCTCGACATCCCCGTATTTTTTCCCTTCTTCCGTAAGAATCTTTATCCGGCGTTGTACTTTCATCTCAAAATCAAAATTGCTGTTTATCCTCATATCTGCATTATTAATGAGTATAACTGCATTTGCATCGGGATCTTCTGCAATTCCGGTCATTTTGAGTTCATCTATGGAAATATCTCCGAAATCCTGCGCTAAAAAATTATATTGAATGGAGAAACAGATCGTCAGCATTAAGAAAAGCTTTTTCATTTTTCCACCTTATTTAAATTGAATATAAAGAGATTTATAATTGTCCGTGACAATCCCAATTGTTAAACTCCAGATAGATTGAAAAATTATTTTCATACGAACGGATTCCCCTAAGATGAAGCAACAAGAAGGACTATTCGTTTTTTATATATTCTCAAAAAATTCATTTTAAAATAAGATTTGCAGCAGAATAAAGCCGGCAAAAAATATTTTATTTCCAGTTCGGGTTTTATCAAATTGAATTAAGGATTTTTGTTGAGTAATTTTGACCATAAACGGTTACATAAATTCTAAGGCATGCAAGTAAAATGCCAGTTACTCCAGATTATGAGGAATATGATGCTTTTTTGGTAAAAGCAATTAAAGAAGGGGAGCATGAAGCTTATAAGAATCTGTATTACAAATATTTCAAGCCATTGGTTCGTTACGCATGGTACCGGACAAATTCAATGGAAACAGCCCGCGATTTAGTCCAAGATATATTCTTTAAAATCTGGATTAACCGGGAATTACTCAATCCTGCAAAATCAATAAAAGCTTACCTTTACAGAGCACTCCTGAACTCTATCATTAACTTTAAGAAATTATCTTCTTCTAAAACTGTTTCTTTCGATCAAATAAGAAACTTAACGAAGGAAAACAGCTTTGAAGCTGATATCGATATTTACAACACGATTAATAAATTGCCCGGAAAATTGAAAGAGGTATATATTTTAAGCTCTCTTGAAGGCTATAAATATTCTGAAATTGCGGAAATTTGCGGTATTTCGGAGAAAGCTGTTGAAAAGAGAATGTCTAAAGCATTTAATATCCTGAGAAAATTTTTATGCAAATATTAACCTCCCGGTAGGGGAATTGTCTTTTTAACTGTATTAATAATTAGAGGTAGTAATGAAGATTAAAGAAAATATTCAATTCGAAAGCTTATGCATAAAGGCGGTAACCGGTAATATTAAGCCGGATGAAGAAAGAATATTGGATAAATATTTATCTGCCTCCGAGGAAAATAGAAATGAATTTAAAAGGATTCAGGCTCTCTGGAATAAAAGTAAAATAACCGTTATGCCCGAGCTCCCTAATCCGGAAACAGAGTGGCTTCAGCTTAATGCCCGTATCGAAGATTATGAAAGAAAAAACTATAGTTATCAAAAACCAAAGCATAAGTTCTTATTTACATTTAGGCCTGCTTTATCCGCAGCTTTATTTATTATTTTCTTTCTAAGCCTCTGGTTTTTTTGGGATCTTGAAATTAAAAAACCCGATTACGAATTGGTAAGTACCGGTAATAAGGAACATAGAGAAATTAATTTGGCAGATGGTTCCAAGGTATTGCTGAACAGCGGAAGTATTCTTCAATTCCCCGGATCATTTGATAAGAAAGAGAGAAAAATAACTCTTAAGGGAGAAGCATTTTTTTCCGTTGCCAAGGACGGCCGGCCGTTCATAATCTTTACCGATAATGCTGCCGTCACGGTGCTAGGCACTAAATTTAACGTACGAGCGAGGGGCGGTAAAACAGAAGTTTATGTTAAAGAAGGTAAGGTAAACTTAGCGCGTCAGAATTTAAAGAAGACTTCAGTCGTTTTGTCAAAAGGAGAGTTAAGTAGAATTATCGAGAACGAGGTTCCTGCTCCCCCTGTTAAATCCGATCCCGATCCGCAGCTCGGCTGGATGGCCGGAAAGCTTGTATTTGACCGGACACCTTTGCCCGAAATTACCGATGAACTGGAACGATTCTATGATGTTCGGATAACGCTTAGCGGGAATTCATTAAGTTCATACTCCTTAACCGGCTCATTTAACAGCAGGAATATAGAAGATGTTTTGAAAATGATTTGCTTGGCATTGGACCTGGAGTACAGCAAAGCATCCGAATCCGGTGATCAGTCTTCAAAACGCGCAGAGTATTCAATCAACTTAAAAAAATAAATTAATATGACTTTTACTTCCAATAAAAATAATTATCCTTGTAAGGAGGATTCTAAAATGAAAAAGTACATTTACCCGGCTGCAGCAGTGCTGCTTTTCTTATCCCTGTCGTGCGGATATAATATGGTAAATGAGAATTATACTCCGCCGGTGCAGAAAAATCACCCAAGGCTGCTTTATCCTAAAATTGCCCAGGAGCGGGCATTCTCGGGGGATATTAAAGCTGTAGTTCTGGTTTCAAAAACCGGGACAGTAGATAAAGTTGACATTATTGAGCCTTCAGGATATAATGTCCTCGACAATTCTGCGGTTAATTACTGCAAGAGCCTCCTCTATACTCCTGCAAAGAGAAACGGCGAGTTTGTCCCGGCAAGAGTAATGCTTTCGCTCAGATTCAGTTTAGCAAACCCGGATTGGGCTATTAAAGAATATGTGGCAGATGTGAACTCTTTATACCGGAAAATTGAAAACCTGGAAGGAACAGAAAGACAACAGGAAGAGAGAGAGGTTTTCTTAAAGCATAATGAGTTTATCGGAAATATGCAGGATGCTTTGAATTTCAATGAATATATAAGGCAGGTTATCTATCCTAATATTACTGATGAATGGAAACATGAATGGGATTTATGGCCGCTTTCTTTCCTACTTTATCATGACTTTATTCAGAGGTATCCCGATTATGACAGCCTGGCTGAAGTCAAGGCTCAATTGAAAAATGCAGTACAGGAAGACCTTAATTATATTACCAATTCAATAATTGAAGAACCGGATGCCCAAAAGCAAAAAGAAAATACAATACTGAAGATTAAAAAATTTATCGAAATGAATTACCCGGATATTACTTTAAATGAATTGGTAAACGAAATCAAATCAAAAGGGATTTCTTAATACGAGGATGCCGTGTTCAGGTTATTTTTATTATTTCTTCTGATCTCATTACAGGCTTTTTCAAGTCAGCAGGAAAGAAGTAAAATTCTTAAACTCAGTTTTGAAAAGAAGCCGATGCGGATTGTACTTAATGAAATTAAAAATGAATCCGGTATTAATTTTATTTATAATGATGACATAATTGAGGGAATAGATGTTACATTCGGCATTAACGGCGGTACATTCGAACATGCAGTAGGAAAATTGCTGAATAAGTACGGAATCGCTTTCAGGATATTTGAAGATAATTCATACGTTCTCTTTAAACCTGAAGAAGCAAGAGAAATAAAACACATTTATAAAGCAACTTTAATCGAGCAGCCGGCGCCCAATTTAGATCCGGCTGTTCTTATCTCCAAGCCGAAATTAATTTCAAAAATGGATCCGGGATATCCTCCCGACGCGGTGAAAAATAATATAGAAGGAAAAGTGAATTTAAAGCTGTTAATAACAAATGAAGGGGATGTTGCAAAAACGGTTATAGTAAGTTCATCAGGTTCCTCGATTCTTGATTCGGCAGCCGTCAAGCATACAAGAATTCTAAAATTTATCCCCGCAGAAGAAAACGGAAAATCCAAAAGTGTCTGGGTATTAATGATTTTTAAATACCAGATATCCGGCAAGGATAATGACGATTCATTGAAAAAGTAGTGTAGCCGAATAATAACAATTTTTTTGCTGCTCTGTTTTTAAAAAAGGGGTATTCGTTTCCGATTAATCATTTAATCCTTGAATTCAGTATAAAATGGAAAGGCTAATCGTTAATCTGCCTTGCCTGCTTTGTCGGCAGACAGCCGGCAGGCAGGTAGTTCATGGTTAACCGGATACCCCCATTAAATATTAACCTGCCATACTTGGCCCTGCTCCGCTTATTTAGGAATTTAATTGGGCTCTTATGCAAGGAAAGGATTTCCCCCTGCAAATCATTAAGAAATAGGGAAAATATTTGTAAATTCAGATAAGTTTCTTTTTTAGAATCCTTACTTACTATCAATCCATTTGCAAAAATCCCGTAGCACAGATTATTAATCTGTGCCACATGTAGGAAAGGAAATCATTTGCAAAAATCCCGTAGCACAGATTATTAATCTGTGTCACGAATAAGAAAAGAAATCTATATGAAAGAAAAATACTCTAGAAAAGATTTTCTGAAATTTATAGGTTTAGGGACTGCTGCCTTGTCATTTCCCGGGTATAAAATTTTCCGGGAGAGTTCTTATAAACCAAAAATAGGAATTCAGCTTTATACTATACGAAAGGAAATTGAAAAAGATTTTGAAGGTTCCATAAAAAAAGTTGCTGAGACCGGCTATTCCGGGGTCGAAACTTATTTTCTCCCCGCGGAGATTTCTCTTGAAAGGGCAAGCAAAGTATTAAATGACGCGGGATTGACAATATTTTCAATGCATGCCGAACTTCCTGTAAAAGAAAATAGGGAAGCGGCATTAAAAATGGCCGATGCCTATAAATCGGATCTTATAGTTTATCATGGATGGCCCCCTGATGACAGGTACAAAAATACCGATGCTTTAAAGCATATGGTTGAAGTATATAATGAAATATCTTCTTTTTTAAAGTCGAAAGGACTCCGCTTCGGCCTGCATAATCATTGGTTTGAATTTGAAAAAAATGATGAAGGTATCTATCCGTTTTACTATCTCCTGGAAAACCTGGATAAGGATATGATTTTTGAGCTGGATACATACTGGGTAAAAACAGCGGGGCTTGATCCTGCAAAAGTTGTAGGCGATTTCGGCAGACGTGCGCCCCTGCTCCACATTAAAGACGGTCCGGCTGTAAAAGGAGATCTTATGTATAAGCATGTGCCGGTAGGCCAGGGAAATCTGGATTTTAAATCTATAGCGGAAGCCGGAGGCGAAAATATTAAATGGATGATTGTAGAATTTGATGAATACGAAAAAAATATTTTTGACGGGATTAGAGAAAGCTACAGTTATTTAGCCGGAAACGGGCTTGGAGAAGGGGGAAAATAAGTAAAAAATAAAAAGTAAAAAGTAAAAAGTAAAAAGTAAAAATCTTTTTCTTATTTTGATTTTTGGCTTTTTTCATAAACATTGGAGATTAAATGAAGGTATTATTTATAGGTGGTACCGGAAACATCAGCACTTCTCTCAGCAGGTTATGCATTGAGCAGGGAATAGATCTGTACCTGCTGAACCGCGGAAAAAGGGACGTTAAAATCCAGGGTGCAAAAACAATTAAATGTGATATCTCAAACCCTGATCAAGTAAAACAAGTCCTGGAAAAGCACATCTGGGATGTCGTTGTAGATTGGATTGCCTTCTTAGAAAAGGATGTTGAAAGGGATATTAATTTGTTTCGCGGCAGAACCGGGCAGTATATCTTCATAAGCTCTGCTTCCATATACCAGAAGCCACCTTCACATCCTATTATTACAGAATCCACTCCTCTGTATAATCCTTTCTGGGACTACTCACGCAATAAAATTGCATGCGAGGAGAGATTAAATAAAGCATACAGGGATGAAGGTTTTCCCATAACAATCGTCCGTCCTTCCCACACTTACGATAATGTAATTCCTGTGGCTATCGGCGGATGGACCGAATACACAATTGTCGACAGGATGAAAAAAGGAAATAAGATTATTGTCCACGGAGACGGAACTACTTTATGGACCCTTACTCATGCCGAAGATTTTGCCAAGGCTTTTATCCGGCTTATAGGGCATTCGCAGGCCATCGGACATGCCTTTCAAATTACCTCGGATGAAAGCCTGACATGGAATCAAATATACCAGATAGTTGCCCAGGCAGTCGGAACCGAAGCAGATATTATTCATATACCATCAGATTTTATCTGCAGATGCGATCCTTCATTTACAGGAAATTTATTAGGGGATAAATCTTACAGTGTAATTTTTGATAATACAAAGATCAAAACCTTTGTACCCGGATTTAAAGCTGTTATCCCCTTTAAAGAAGGAATTAAAAAGACATTAGCTTGGTTCGAAGCAGATCCCAGGAGACAGATTATAAATGAACAAACTAATGCCCAAATGGACGGAATAATAAGTGCTTATGAAGGCAAAGGTAAATAATTATCGGTTAAGCATTAATACAAGTCCTCTTTGAAGAACAGGTTTAATTTGATTGGATCAAACCTTAAAAACCTGTAAACATATCCCTGAGATCCTTAGGAAGACTAAAATTAATATTAAAGATCAATTTCAAAAACATTAAATGAGTAAAGGAAGGCTTGAAGCTTTCAGCGACGGCGTAATTGCAATTATAATAACCATTATGGTTCTAGAATTGAAAGTGCCGCACGGAACCGATTGGAGTTCACTGCATCCTTTACTCCCCGTATTTCTAAGTTACATCCTAAGTTTCATATTCATAGGGATTTATTGGAGCAACCATCATCACCTCCTGCAGGCTGTAAAATATGTAAACGGCCGGACATTATGGGCAAACCTGCATTTGCTCTTTTGGCTTTCACTGACTCCGTTCGTAACCGGCTGGATGGGAGAAAATAGTTTTGAATCTCTCCCTGTTGCTCTATACGGCATAGTTCTGCTTTGCGCGGCAATTGCATATTACATTTTGACCCTAACGTTAATTTCGCAGCACGGGAAGAATTCCACTATTGCTTCTGCGCTGGGAAAGGATTTTAAAGGTAAAATTTCGATAGTTATTTATGCAGCCGCAATCGTAATTTCATTTGAAAACTCATTTATTGCCGGAATTTTATATGTAATGGTTGCAATAATGTGGCTTATCCCTGATAAACGGATTGAAAAAATTTTAACTGAAACCAAATGATCATTCAATGATTCAGCAGCTCAGACATTCCTGTCTGAGAATTTAAAATAGGAGTTGAGATGACTAAAATATCCTGGGGCGTTTTAAGTACCGCAAGGATTGGTTTGGACAAAGTAATACCGGCAATGCAGAAGGGAGAATATTCTGAAGTAACGGCAATTGCTTCGCGTGATTATTCGAAAGCAAAAAATGCAGCAGAAAAATTAGAAATTCCGCGGGCATACGGCTCTTATGAGGATTTATTAAAAGATAAAGAAATCCAGGCGGTATATATTCCGCTTCCAAATCACCTCCACGTGGAATGGACTTTGAAGTCGCTGAAAGCCGGCAAGCATGTGCTTTGCGAAAAGCCGATAACCATGAATTATAATGATGCTCTTTATCTGCAGAAAGAAATTAAGAAATTTCCCGGCTTGAAAGTAATGGAAGCATTCATGTACAGGTTTCATCCTCAATGGAGGAAGATAAAATCGTTAATTGATGAAGGCGCCATTGGTACATTAAAAAATATCCATTCAATGTTCTCCTACTATAACGTCAATCCTAAGGATATCCGTAACCAGGCAGATATAGGCGGCGGCGGTTTGCTGGACATCGGATGCTACTGCATCAATTTTTCCCGCTTTATTTTCAATAATGAACCCGAATCTGTCTACGGTGCAATTGAATATGATCCGATGCTTAAAATTGATCGCCTGGTTTCCGGGGTTCTAAATTTTAATTTAAATGATAAATCCGGGGAAAAAGGAACCGCTACATTTACCTGCTCAACTCAATTGGCATATAACCAGGGAGCGGAGATCTTCGGCACTGAAGGTAAAATAAAAGTAGAGATCCCGTTTACGCCTATGCCTGATCAGTCTGCTAAAATTATTTATCAGGGCGGAGAAAACACTATAGTAACCAAATTTGATCCCTGCGACCAGTATACCTTCCAGGGAGATCAATTTTCCCTTTCAATCATTGATAATGCTGATGTTCCTACTCCCTTTGAAGATGCAGTATCCAATATGAGGGTAATTCAATCAATATTTGATTACGCATCGAATAAAAAGCATCAGTGAAAACTCATCTCATTCCCTTTAAAAGCTCTTTGCGCAAAATAACTTCCTGCATATAAAAACATTTGTAATTTACGTTCACGTAGTCCTCATTAGAAAGATTCAAGAGTATATCCCGGTTTGATTCTTTAATTCAGCTTTTATAATCGTTCAAGTAATTCATTAATAAAAGGAGATATGATATGTATTTACCTATCAGAATTTTGATTTTAGGATTTTTAGTAAGCCGGATATTGAGTGCACAGCCGGTATCTTCACGTTCGGATATTTCGATTAAGCAGCTCGCGACTGTAGGCGGAACCACTGTACGCCTAGAGAAGGATCCTGTTTCCGGGAATTTATATCTCCTTGAGTATAACGGTAATATTAAAAGAGTTATCTTCAATGAGGACAGCAGCAGCGCGACTTTTGAAACGGTTTATTCTTCTGCAGATCACGGTTTAAACTCGACACTTGGAATTACATTTGGGCCGGATGGAGCCCTGTACCTTGTCGGTAATGAAACAAACCCGCAGGATCAGAATTTCGGAACGGGAGTTATTAAAAAAGGGATTCCTGTAAATCCCGGTAGCGAAGAACGCACCTGGTCTACCTTAGCTCAAACTGTTGAGTATGCTTACGGCAAAGCTTATAACCACAGGATGAGCGGGGTAATTGTAAGCACGGATGCAGCTCATATATATGTGAACAGCGGTGCACGCACCGATCATGGTGAAGAAAGAGAAGTACCCGGGCTGCGGGAAACGGGGCTTACCTCGATTATACTTAAGCTGCCGGTAGACGGAGACAGCATAGTGCTGCAGGATGACAGGGAATGGCTCCGAACAAATGGCTATCTGATGGCTGAAGGGATAAGAAACGATTTTGATCTTGCTTACGGACCGAACGGCGATCTATTTTCTGTTGAGAATTCAGGTGATAGAGACGATCCGGAAGAAATGAACTGGATAAGAGAAGGACATCATTACGGATTTCCATGGAACATAGGAGGAAACAGAACGCCCCAGCAGGATACTCCATACGTGCCCCAGCAGGACCCCTTATTGAATCCAGGCGCTTTCGGCGGAGGAAATCTTTACGCAACTTTCTATAATGATCCTAATTATCCTCATCCTCCTGAGGGAGTTACATTCACAAGTGCCGTTCTAAACATGGGCCCCGATGCCGACAGGTTCCGTGATACGGCAACCGGGCAAATAAAAAATGCAAGCGACCTCGGCCTTTCCATTTCCACGTTTACTACGCACCGCTCACCTGACGGAATTGTTTTTGATAATGATTCACTTTTATCCGGAGATCTCTCCGGAGGCGCTTTTGTAATCAGCTTAAACAATGCTTCATGGCTCAGTGCGCCCGGTGACGATGGGGAAGACTTATTACATATTGCTCTTACGAAGAACGGTGATAATTATACTGCACAAGTTACACGCATTGTCTCAGCATTCAGGGATCCTCTCGGGATTGAAATTGCAGGTAATAAGCTTTATATAGCGGAAACAGGGCTTTGGTCAAGAAACAATAATCCTAAACTATGGGAGGTGGATTTACCGATGAAAGGAACCACCGGCGTCAATGAAAATTCATCTCTTCTAAAAACATATAAGCTCTATCAAAACTATCCCAATCCGTTTAATCCGGAAACTATAATAAAATATGAGCTTGGAAGTGAAGCAAGGGTTTCATTAAAAATTTACGATGTGCTTGGGAAAGAAAAGGCATTGCTTGTTAATGAATTTGAAAATCCAGGGCTGCACCAGGTTAAATTTAATGCTTCCGCTTTGCCTTCAGGTGTTTACTTCTATACATTAAATGCTGGAGATTTCAGCAAAACAATGAAGCTTCTGCTTATGAAATAGAAGTATCTGAATAAGTGAATGGTTAATCTGCTTAGTAATTCAATTGACATTCGCAGAGCGCATAGCGCAAAGTGTAGAAATGGTAATTCGTAAATCGTAATTCGTGAATCATAAATCAGAGTCATTATCGTAAAAAAAGTTGAAAGGATAAAGCTTAATTAAAGAAGTTGATATATACGGAGCGAAGTGTCATTCCGAATTTATTTCGGAATCTTTTTTCGCGGATAGTGAAATAATGATTCAGTATATAGTCATTCGTTCATTCATCGATGCGTTCATGCGGTTTCGGAAATCTGTCTGCCGAAGCCTTGGTTAAGCAGCTCATTCACTTGCTGTCTTCAGTTTCATTGTATGGACAGATCGGCGGACAGGCCTTTCGAAATTAAAGGGTTTAATCAAAAAGAAATAAATCAGAGTGAAAATACTCCCTGATAAAAGAATAACCGAAGTTAACAGGCTCGAGACATTTTCAGATGCCGTTTTTGCATTCGCCGCAACATTGCTTGTCGTAGCATTGGAAGTCCCGGATTCCTTCCAGGAACTTGTGGCTGAGCTCAAGGGCTTCATTGCATTTGCATTGAGTTTTACGGCTTTAATATTAATCTGGTCGGTTCATAACGCCATCTTCAGGCGGTATGGAGTCCAGGATAGGACGATGATTATTTTAAACGGGTGTCTTTTATTTGTTGTGCTCTTTTATGTGTATCCTTTGAAATTTGTTTCCGAAAATTTAGTGAAGTCATTCTTTAAGTTGAGTGAATCCGGCTCAGGTATAAAAACCCTGGATGATCTCTCTCTGCTGTTCGAATTATACTCGGCCGGATTCGTCGCCGTATTTCTCTGCATCTCGCTGATGTACCGTCATATTTATAAAAAATTCGGAGATACTTTTGAGAAAAGCGAAATCTCTTCCGCCAGATTTCATTTCAGGCATTATATGATTTTCGTTCTTGTGGGAATCTTATCTATAATATTAGCATGGTCTGGAATAGGGTTGATTTTCGGATTGCCGGGATTTATTTACTCTTTGCTCGGTCCGTTGTGCTATCTGCACGGGAAATCAGCCCGTAAGAAAAATATGATGAGTAATCCTGCCGGGTAAAGAAATAAAAAGCCGGAACCAATTGCTCCCGGCATTAATTAGAATTCCTCTCTGCTTTGGGGAATGAGCCTGTGGCGAACCTGATTCGTGATTAGGAGGTCCTTATTTTGCTAATACCATCTTATTAATCTGAAGAGTAACATTACCAGCCTGAGGTAAAGAAAATGCATCGTGGTATTCATAATTTGTTAAGAATTATTATTTACTGTAGATCATTTTTTTCGAGGAGAAGTATTCCCCGGCTTGAAGCATATAGATGTAAACTCCGCTCGGCAGGCTGCGGGCATTAAAATTTACTTTATATTTCCCTGTATGCTGATATTCTTTAACTAATAATGCCACCTCCTCTCCTAATATGTTATAAATTTTTAATTCAACATTGCTGCTTTCTTGTAGGCTGTACT
>DATKLQ010000137.1:0-9936 GCA_035542335.1 Ignavibacteriaceae bacterium
TATCCGGGATCTTTTTTGCATTCCTATATTCCCTGGCAATTACGGCATTCAACGTGCATAATGTTCCATTAACTGCCGCTTCCGGTGTCTTGATCGGTTTTATTCATGGGGGAGTGGTAGGGTTTATGTTGGTAACTGCCGTGGCCGAGCATCATCCCCTTCCGCAATTTCAAAAAGCGGGGTTCTCCGTCGGCGTCGCTCATTGGATTGCTCATGTAGTATACGGATTTTTAGTCGGTTTGATTTTTGGCTTGATGGGACTTTGATTTTATTGTCATCCCGAGCTTGCCCGCATTGATAGATCAATGGCGGGACAAATCTCGGGATTTGCCCAAAGGGAAGAAAAGATATTAAAAAAAGCCTGACCGCCCAGGTCAGCATGTCATGGATTGACTTTTTCAGCTAAAGAAGATTTCAACTAATATTATTCGCTGGATAGTTCGAACTGTCCGATTTCTCCGCTGTTGTCTTGATATGTTAAATTTTTTCCGTAATCTTTGTAGAATCCTTTCCCGTTATTAAGGAATACTTCTTTAGTTCCGAAAGGATCGACCGGATTCTTAATGCTTATCTGACTTTTCCCATCGCCTCCCATTAACGGAGTAAGAGTCATGCGCGCAGCATCACCGATTGAGAAGGAGGATTCCTGCCCCGATTTATAATCTAATTTAAGATCCGCCTCTTTTATTTCATATCCTTCTCCAACAAGCCCAAAAGGTTTATCGGATAAAAATTCCTTCAGTGCTTTTTTTACTTCAGGACTTGCGCTTTTGTCTATATAAAAACCCATGTCGTCCAGCTTATCCATACTATGGAAATCAACAATTAAACCAACCAGCTGCCCGTTAAGAGAAACACTACCGTAATTTCCTTCAGTAATTTCCATTATTCCTACAGCATGACATTCGTGATAATAAGGCATCCCGCCTAGCAGGCAGGAACAGGCAGTCATTGGGCAGTTATCTACCGCAAGAGAATTTACTTTTATATGCCACTTAGGATGATTCTGATCTGTCTGGGCATAAACAGCAAGAGCAGTGAATATTATCAGCAGAGCAAAAAAAGATTTAAAATCTTTCATAAGATCCCTCCTTTTATAAAATGTTTATTTAAATAATTGTTGAATTAGAAAAGAATTAAGATAGGTAAAATAGTTTTATTGGTTATAGAATTGAAATCAAAAATAGAGGGAAAAAGGATAGGTGATTTGCCGCACTGCCTTCATAAGAATGATATCTTTTTAGAGCACAGATCCGGCCGGGAACTCGGCTGTTCGCAGAACCTTTAACGAAGGCGGGAACAAAAGGGCAGTAATGAAAAACTCAGGCCGATAAAAAAGAATTTAATGTTTCTTTAATATATCCGTTGCACTTGTGAGTAAGTCATTAATAGTTCCTCTGATTTTAACAATTTAAAATCAAGATGAAGTAAAATTTCAACTGCTCAGTTGTATATGCAACTTCATGCACATTAATGTAGAATAAACCAGTTTTCCAAATTACCGTTGTTCAGGAAGGTTTCTCCGCTGCAGTTCAATGTATCGGAATCCCGCTCCTCCTTTGTTATTATAAAATCCTGTCGCGAATGAGCACCTCTCGAAATATAATTGCTGAAAACCGAATCATTCATCGTATCAAAATATGAAACCAGTCTCATACCGGAAGGTGTGTTTACCCATACCGCAATATCAAAATTGTCCCCGTATTCATCTATATCGTCGTAGTATAATCTTCCGTAGCCGAGCAGTTCGCCGGCTTGAACTTCTTTACCGGCTGCAATATCGGATGAGATCAGATCGCAATGAAATATCCGGATAATAAATGCCGGCTGATCGTGGGGCCTGATCTGTATCTGTTTGTTGTTCAATCCGATGCTTGCACCGTGCCCGTCAGGCGATATTGAATTGATAGATCCGTTTACCGGAGAATAAATCTCATCGGTGTTGTTATGCCGGAAGGAGTCATATACGGAATAATAATGTTTCATGCTCCTGCATGATTCATAGCTGTCCGAATAATCATGGCCGGCACCAGACCGGAATTTTGAGATCTTTTCGATTTTAGACAATTGTGTAAAGTCTTTCACGACGAATTTTGGAATACCATTGGCTGCGATATCATACTTAGGGCACTCTCCTTTAGTGGCCTGCATAATGCCTTCACCCGTGATTGCGCCGGTTGTGTCGATGGTTTGATAAGTACCGGAGAAACTCTGCCTGTCCTGCGAAAAGACTATGGGGCATTTGAATGTCTCCGCATCTGAAACGGCAGCCGACAGCTTTATCGTATCCCCGGCAATTGTACCTGTTCCATTAAACAATCCCACATCAGTCTGCAATTTAAACGTAATGTCGTTACCTGACTGCACAATGGTCATTTCAAGGTTCATCTCATTTAAGCAATAGACCCCGGAAAAATCAGCCTGCTGATTATTGTCGGTAACACCTTTCTTTCGATCGCATGCGGCGAAAGCAAGTGCAATTAAAAAATAGATTGAGAATACCTTAATTGGGTAGTTCATTTTTCAATTCCCTCCGGTTTAGTACTTGCTGCAAAGAACCCGTATATTAATCCGCCGGACCATAATTTGTTTGAGCTCATCTCTTTTATAATTGAAGCAAAAGATCAATTTACCATTTGTCCATATTTAGATAAACAAAAGCGGCTGTAAATAAGGTTTTACAATTGTGTTTATAAGCTTAGGTTTCGCTGTAAATTAAGATCATCGGCAATGCATTTATCCCTTCCGTAAGCATTACCCCTGCCGTTTATAAGAAGATTTGTAGGGGAGTTATAAATCAATAACTCAAAATAGGTTTCAAGAGTTTAATAAGCAATTAGTTTATTTGGATATCATGATTAGATACTGGAATCCGGATTCTGGACCTGATTGAAAAATATTTGTTGTTTGTAATTTTTTGTTTGTAAGAAAGGACAGGAAGAAAGATTTTTTACAATAAGTTGAACTTCTACGAAGTTCTCCTGTTGATAGTTAGATCCGGAATCCGGTATCCTGTATCCGGTATCCTGTATCCGGCATCCTGTATCCGGCATCCCGGTTCTTCATTTGGAGCTTAGAAAATCCATTCCGGCGGAATCAGCTTATTAAGCTGTTCCCTGGCTTTTTCGGAAAGCAGATTAATCCCTAACTGAAAGGAAGCGTTGGTCCAGCCGAATCCTTCGCGTGTTATGTAAGCGAACTTTGTCCCCACGTTTCCGTATTCCGCAAATACATCATGCGATCTTTTTACCACATCGAATTTTTCCGGGATTGTCCCATTGTACTTTGCTGCGTTGGAGGAAATTGTATAGAGCCATTTATAAATCAATCTTTGAACATCCTTATTAAAGTTGTAGTTGGATAATCCTTTCCAGATAATAACCTGATGAGGCGCCCAGCCGAACGGGTAATCCCATTGCCTCAAAGGACGTTCCTCCGATACCGGCCCTCTCGATTCTTCCGTTGAACCTCCGATTCCGCCGGTGAATTCGAGCAAGGGGAGTGCATTCCTTACTAAAGATTCCGCTTGTTCTTTATTCGCCAAGCCTGCCCAAAGCGGATAAAATGTGGTTGCACTTACAAACCCTGTCTGTTTCTTTTCAATAAAATTATAATCGAAAAACATTCCTTTTCCGGGATTCCATAAATATTTGATTATTAATTCCTTTCTTTTTTCGGCATGCTTAAGCCATTCAGAATCTTTTTCATCTTTGCTATTTATCCTGAAGCTCCCGCCGAATTCATCCCTGATTAATTCCGCAATGTCTGTTTCGTATTTGTAGAGAAGCGAATTAAGATCAACGGTTAAAAGGTTTGCGCATTGATCAATTAATCTATAGCTGGTATCATGCCCCGATTCCCTCATTGCCCTGTCGTGCACAAAGAATTTATCGAGCTCAGGTTCTTTTATCTTTCCTGATTTATATGCTTCTTCAAAATCATGAACACTCATATTATGCTTCTCCACATACGGTGCGAACACTTCATCAAAATGCCCCGGCTCGACTTCGGGAGAAATTCCCGATCCGATATCAAAGTACCTGCTCAACCCGGTTGATGTTAAATGATCTTTCCCCATCCAAACTTCACTATATTCTTTTATTGCCGCTTCAAGAGACTGCTTGAGCCATTCCTTTGTCTCCCGGTTTTTCGGAAGATGCTCCAGTACAGCTCTAATCATTGAGGTTAAAAAAGGAGGCTGGGAGCGGGTAAGATAATATGTCCGGTTTGCATTTAAGATTTTTCCGTAATTATTAATTTCATAAACAAAATTATCTACCATATCTTTTGCAAGCTCAATCCGGTTATCCTGGAGTAGTCCTACGGTAATAAAGTAACTGTCCCATCCGTACATTTCATTAAAACGTCCTCCCGGCACTACAAAAGGGATGGCGCTTAGTTTTCCGTCAGCATCTTTCCTTAATCCAAGCGTGAGCAGTCCGTGATAACCATTGAGCTTACGGACATAGTCACCTGTTATATTTTCCGGGATCTCTTCAACTTTTACATTTGAAAATTTTTTTGCAATGCCGGAATAAAAATTATAAGCAAGATTGTCGGAAGCAGGGACATAAATATATTTATTGCCGTCTACCGTTTGAGTTTTTTCATCCTGCAGAATTTCAGCTAATCCCTGCTCATCGATTCTTCTTGTAAGCCCGTCCCAATAATACTCCCGGATCATTCTTGATATTCTATCCGCCGGAGGTTCAAAGATTTTTTTCCCTTCGAGCTCTGCCGTATCTTTCCCGGTTTCTTCGGCAAGCTTTAATTCCTGGAGAAGGTTCGATAAGAAATAAGTACCGGATATTTCGTAAAGCTTATTGTCGATTCCTTTTACCCAAAATTTTTTATCTCCCCGTTCTGTTCCGTTTATATGCGGATCTTCTATTGTAATTCTTTTATCTTTATCGGTATCCTCATCTTCTTCCAGGGCTGATAAAGTTTGTTTGATATTTACAGTTATAGAATTTTCTTTCTTTAATTCCTGTGGAATTAACTGAAGCAGGAATGAAGAAAAAATAAATAATAAAAGAGCGTTATGAAAAAGTTTATGCATTTTTGTACAATCCCGCAGCACAGACATTCTTGTCTTTGCATAATTTAGATAAAGATTATAATAAAAGAGTAACAGACAGGAATGTATGTTTTAGTGGTCATGATTTAATCTGTTTAATTAACTCCTGTTTTAATTCCCAGAGTTTTTGAGAAATGGAAACATGATATAAGTGCGGATTAATTAATCTTTTTACTCCCGGATCCAGTCGTTCAAGATCTTTGTCTCTCTTCTTTCTTAATTCTTCGATTGAAGGAAAATCATAAACAACTTTTCCCTCTATAATAATGTTTTTCTGCAACAATTCGATTTCTTTGCACTCAGTGATTCTCAGGTTTCTAGTTCTTGCATGATCCCAGGAATGATGTAAGATAATATTTTCTCTTTTGGCAGATTCAATCGATATTTCTTCATCCTCTAAAGTTAAAAGATCTGCAGTTGCTTTATTATTCCGGTCATAAATACGGTATAAACACTTCTTTCCCGGGTTTGGGATCTTCTCCGTTGATTCGGAAATTTTAATAGCGGGCTTCCAGGCTCCCTCGACTTCCATTCCTACTAATTTATAAACCCCTCCCAATGCCGGGTCTCCTTCGGAAGTAATTAATTTGGTTCCAACACCATAAATTAATCTTTTTATAAGCTTATCCGGATCAACATTATACTTCGGAGCTTCAACTGTTATCTGTGTAATTATCTGCCAGATATTCAGCTCATCAAGCTCATTAGATAAAACAATTTTTACATCTTCAAAGCCCGCTTTATCAAGCATGGCTGCGGCATTAATGCTTAAATATGCAAGATCTCCCGAATCTAATCTGATCCCGGCGGGCTTATGTCCTTTCTTCTTTAATTTTTCAAATACTTTTATTGCATTCGGGATACCGCTGCCCAGCGTATCGATTGTATCGACTAAGAGAATACAATCATCCGGGTAAAGATCGGCAAATGCATTAAATGCATCTTCCTCTGAACTGCCCAATGATAGAAATACCTGCACCATGCTGTGCGCATGTGTTCCCTTGGGAGAGTATCCAAGAAGATATGAAATTCCCACATTTGAAGTAAAATCCGCTCCGCCGATTAATGCTGCTCTTGCTCCGGCATTTGCAGCGCGATCTTGGGCGCGTCTTGCCCCGAAATCAATTAAAGTTCCCCCTTTCCCTGTTTCTTTTATCCGTGATGCTTTTGTCGCAACTAAAGTCTGAAAGTTGAGCTGGTTAAGTAAAGGCGTTTCTAGAATTTGGGCCATGGCAAGCGGCCCCCACACCGAAGTCAAAGGCGTATTCGGATGTACTACTCGTCCTTCCGGAACAGCTTTGATTGAAAAGGTGCTGAAGTTTCCGTTTTTCCGAAGCCACATCAGGAAGTCATTATGAAAAAGTTTTTCCCCAGCCTGAGTTTTATGAGTCTGCATGAATTCAATATCTTTTTCTCTAAAGCTTGAATTCATCATCCAATCGATAAACCATTCCAATCCTGCATTGATGCAGTATCCGGCTTTGTGAGATCCGTAATTGGGGTAATTGCGGAAGAAGTGATCAAACTGTACTTTTTTTTCGTGCAGACCCAGCTTGAAATAAAGCTGAGCCATTACAAGCTGGTATTGATCTGTAAAAAGAATACCTTCGGATGTTTCCTGATCAAATTTCTTTAACAAAATCAAATTCTCTCAATTATTTCTTAATAATTTAATTTAAACTTAGAGGAAATTCAAAATTGTTCGTCAACCGTCAAATTGCTAAATTGTCAAATTGCTTAATTGCTTAATTGCTTAATGCCAAATTGCAACTTTAACAGTTAGACAATTTAACAGTTAGACAATTTAACAGTTTAATATTTTAATGGAAAAAAGTTCATCAATTCCCCATTTTTCCTTAATTTTGTACTCAATCTTTCTTGAACTTGAACAGTAATAAAATCACCAAAAGATATAAGGAGTAAACTACTAATGACTACAATAGTTGATGTTGTTGCAAGAGAAATTTTGGATTCGCGCGGTAATCCTACGATTGAAGTTGATGTGCAGCTTGAAAGCGGTGCAGTAGGAAGAGCGGCAGTGCCGAGCGGCGCTTCCACAGGCGAGCATGAAGCAGTTGAATTACGCGACGGCGATAAAACCAGGTTTATGGGAAAAGGCGTATTGAAGGCAGTCGAAAATGTAAATGGAAAAATAGCCGATGAAATATGCGACTTTGATGCGCAATACCAGGCGGAGCTTGATCAAAAGCTCATTGAATTGGACGGAACTCCCAATAAAGGAACTCTGGGGGCAAATGCAATACTTGGGGTTTCACTTGCGGCGGCAAAAGCTGTGGCTCAAACCTTGGGCATTCCTCTTTACAGGTATATCGGCGGAGTGAATGCAAGAACTCTTCCCGTGCCGATGATGAATATTCTTAACGGCGGAAAACATGCTGATAATAATGTAGACTTTCAGGAATTTATGATTATGCCCGCCGGCGCACCTAATTTTGCCGAAGCGTTGAGAATGGGAGCCGAAGTATTTCATATTTTAAAATCAGTACTGGCAAAGAAAGGATACAATACTGCAGTAGGAGATGAAGGAGGTTTTGCTCCAAACCTTAAATCCAATGATGAAGCCCTGGATGTAATTCTTGAAGCAATTAATAAAGCGGGGTATAAGGCAGGCGAAGAAATCGTAATAGCTCTGGATCCTGCCGCAAGCGAGTTTTATATAAAAGAAAAAGATGCCTATCATCTCTTTAAATCTGCTCCTAATAAAATAATTTCTAAAGAAAAAATGGTTGACTTCTGGGCCGATTGGGTATCTAAATATCCTATAGTTTCTATCGAAGACGGACTCGCAGAAGATGATTTTGAAGCCTGGAAATTAATAACTGACAAGCTCGGAAATAAAATACAGCTCGTTGGAGATGATCTTTTTGTAACAAATACCGAACGGCTTGAGCAGGGAATCGAAAAAGGTTTGGCTAATTCAATCCTAATAAAAGTTAACCAGATTGGAACTTTGACCGAAACACTAAACGCTATCGAAATGGCAAAGAAAGCTTCATATACAAATGTAATCAGTCATAGATCAGGCGAAACGGAAGATACTACGATTGCGGATATTGCAGTCGCAACAAATGCCGGACAAATAAAAACCGGGTCTGCATCAAGGACAGACAGAATAGCAAAATACAACCAGCTCATAAGAATCGAAGAAGAACTTGGAGATTTAGCAGTGTATCCCGGCTTTTCAGCATTAAATTATAACGGATAATGAATTCTCCCGTAGCACAGATTACTAATCTGTGCTGCGGAGTTAGATCTTATGCAGTACACCGGAGAATTAAGCGCAATACTGACGGCACTTCTATGGTCGGGCACTTCGTTTGCATTTGCTTCAGGCTCAAGAAGAATCGGTCCCATCCAAACAAATGTCGATCGATTAATTATTGCTTCTATCCTGCTTCTGCTTACAACATTAATTTTTAACTTCAGCTTTAATTTATCCCGTAATCAGGTCGCTTACCTTATCATCAGCGGAATTGTCGGCTTAGTAATAGGGGATACGTTTTTGTTTAAGGCATTTCAGCTAATCGGTGCAAGACTCTCAATGCTTTTAATGGCTTCTTCGCCTGCTATGAGCGCAATTTTTGCTTTTGTTTTTCTTGGAGAGGAATTGTCTGCATGGGCAATCATCGGAATTGCTGTAACATTAAGCGGGATTTCTTTAGTTGTTCTGGAAAAGGAGCATGGGAAAAGTATTAAATCTAAAATTAGCGGGTTCGGTTTGTTCTGCGGTTTCATGGGAGCACTGGGGCAGGCCGGCGGGTTAATCCTGGCAAAGTTTGCTTTCCAGCTCGGAAGCATTGACAAATTCGTCGCTACATTTATAAGGATTTCTTCGGCAGTAATATTAATTGTTCCGCTCATGCTTGTTTTAAAAAAATATAAGAATCCGCTGAATATTTATAAAGTAGATATGAAAGGGTTAAGGGCTATAGCGATCGGAACTGTTTTAGGCCCTTATCTCGGGATTACATTCAGCCTGATTGCAATAGATAATACAAAAGTGGGGATAGCTGCAACACTAATGTCGACTATGCCTATTATAATGCTGCCGATGTCGAAGTATATCTTCAAAGAAACACTGAGCTGGCGGGCAATAAGCGGTGCGGTGCTGGCTGTTGCAGGGATTGCGATTCTGTTTGTAAGATAAAAAACAATAGAACACGGATAAAACGGATGCAACGGATTGTTACTGATCTGATCAGTTCAAATCCGTCTTATCAGTTAAATCCGTGTTCTATTTCCTAAATTTCTTTCTTATATTCCTTCTTAAGTTTATCCTTAAATACTTTTTCAAATTTTTCAACTTTCGGAGTTATCACTAGATTACAATATCCCTGATTCGGATTATTTGCATAATATTCCTGGTGGTAATCTTCCGCTGAGTAAAAATTTGTATACGGCACAATTTGAGTTACTATAGGATCTCTCCAGATTCCGGCTTTGTTTAATTCTTCCTTATATCTTTCCGCTTTCTTTTTCTGCTCTTCATTATGATAGAAAATTACGGATCTATATTGCGTTCCTTCATCTGCCCCTTGTCTATTTAAAGTCGTAGGATCATGCGTCTTCCAGAAGATCTTCAGAAGCTCATCGTAAGAAATCACTTTAGGATCAAATGTTAATTGAATTACTTCGGCATGACCTGTTGTTCCGGTGCAGACTTGTTGATATGATGGGTTAGCCACCGTACCGCCTGCATATCCGGATGTAACCGATTTAACTCCTTCTACTCTTTCAAAGATTGCTTCGCTGCACCAGAAGCAGCCCTCGCCGAACGTTGCAGTCTCCAAATTTTTATCCTGGATCATTTTATTCTCTTTCTTTTGATTATCAGATTT
>DATKLQ010000138.1:0-2594 GCA_035542335.1 Ignavibacteriaceae bacterium
TATGCCCGCTCGAATATTCTTCCTTTGGTCTAACGTCAATTAAAGTAACCTCATCGTTCTTTAACCTTTTCAGCAGTTCATCCGCGGTAATCTCTTCAAGTGAAGTTCTTTCTTCAAAAAACATCTTTGCCGTTTCCCGTATTTCTGCTGCAGTAATCTCTGCCAGTGACTGAAGATTCCGCCAGCATTCAATTACTTTCTCATTAGTCACATTGTATAAAACTTTCACACCCTCTTTTCTGGATTTCACAATCTTTACGCTTTTTAGTATCTGCAGATGCCTGGATGTATTGGCAAAGTTCATATTAGTCTCTTTTGAAATAGTATCTACATCTCTTTCGCCCTGTGAAAGTATATCAATTATTTCCAGCCTTTTCGGGCTAGCAAAAGCATTGGCAATTTTGGCAAATTGATGAAAAGTTAAATCTTTAAATTCTCTGCCGGTCATTTCTCTAATTCCTATATTATTCAATTGAACAATTGAATAATAGATAAAATATTTCGATTTAGCAATGAAAAAGGGGAGCTGAGATATTTATAAAAGGAAAATTTGATTTAAAATACATTCACAAAAAAATCGGACCGGAATTTTCTTGCTGAATGAAGTCTTTAGAAAAACTAAAAGTGAAAAAAATAATCTGAATAAAAAATACTTTGGCTTTAAATATGAAGAAGGAGAGCGGAGGGACAATACCCAGGATCCGAAAAAACGGAAAGACTTCTTATCAAAGCAAATTTTTGGGAAATTAATTTTATTGCTTCATTACTCTCATTGCATTTAGTATAGCGATAATTGAAACTCCCATGTCTCCGAATACCGCTTCCCACATTGTTGCGATGCCGAATATTCCAAGGAGTATGAAGAAGGTTTTTATACCCATGGCGAATGCAATATTCTGCCAAACAATTCTCCTTGTCCGCTTAGCAATATCAATTGATTTTAAAACCTGCATCGGAGAATCAGTCATTAAAACAACATCGGCCGTTTCAACCGCTGCATCTGAACCTAGAGCGCCCATTGCTATTCCCACATCGGCACGTGCCAAGACCGGAGCATCGTTAATTCCGTCGCCGACAAACGCAACTTTTCCGCCCCGGGATTCGGTTAATAATTTTTCGATCTGCTCGACTTTATTTTCCGGCAGAAGCTCAGCATAAAATTCTTTTATGCCGAGTTTTTTGGCATAGGCTTCCGCAGTGCTTGTGTTATCGCCGGTAAGCATAACCGTGCCGATATTCCGCTTATTCAGCTCGCTTATTGTTTCGGCAGATCCCGGTTTTAGGAAGTCCGAGATAACGATATAGCCGGCATATTTTTTATTAATACTTATGTGAACTAGGGTTCCTTCCACATTGCACTTACCATGCTCAATATTTTCCTTATGAAGTAACTTATCGTTTCCGATCAATATTTCATCTCCGTTAATTTTTGCCTGGATGCCGTAACCGGAAATCTCTTTCACCTCCGTAATATCACTTTGCTGAATGTTATTATCATAAGCTTCTAATATTGATTTCGCAATAGGATGATTTGAATTGGCTTCAGCGTATGCAGCATACTTAAGAATGTCTTCTTTCTTAAATCCATTAGCTGAAATTATTTCAGCCACTTTAAATTCACCTTTTGTCAGTGTTCCTGTTTTATCAAACACAACAGTTTTAATTTTAGTGAGTGCATCCAAATAGTTTGAACCCTTAACGAGTATTCCTCTGCGTGACGCGCCGCCGATTCCTCCGAAGTATCCCAGAGGAATGCTGATTACCAGGGCGCAAGGGCAGGAAATGACAAGCACTACCAAGGCTCTGTAAATCCAGTCTGAAAAAGCCGCACCTGGAATAAACAAAGGCGGAATTAATGCAAGCAGCAGTGCTCCGAACACTACAACGGGAGTATAATAACGTGCAAATGTTGTTATGAATTTTTCAGTCTCCGCCTTTTTGCTGCCGGCATTCTCAACCAGCTCCAATATTTTAGAAACCGAAGATTCGCCGAACTCTTTTATAACTTTAATTGTAAGCATTCCGGTTTTATTTATCATTCCAGCCAAAACTTGCCCGCCTTCTTTTACGGAACGCGGAACCGGTTCACCGGTCAGAGCCGAAGTATCAACGAAAGAATTGCCTTCAACTATATTTCCATCTAAAGGAATTTTTTCTCCCGGCTTAACAATAATTACCTGACCGGGATGAACTTCCGTCGGAGAGACTTTTTTCACATCGCCATTTATTCTTAGGTTTGCATAATCCGGTCTTATCTCCAGCAAAGCTTTTACAGATTTCCTGGAACGGTTCACTGCAACATCCTGAAACAATTCTCCGACCACGTAGAAAAGCATTACGGCTAATGCTTCCGGCATCTCATCAATAGCAATTGCGCCCAATGTTGCAATTGCCATAAGAAAATGTTCATTGAATACTTTTCCTTTTATAATGCTCTTCGCCGCTCCCCCTAGAACTACCCATCCGCTTAATAAATAAGCGGGGATGAAGACCAGGTATTCGGCAAAATGATAAGGAGTGTTGTGAATTTGATTCTCGAAGACCATGCCTGAAGCCAGCAGCATGAGAGTAACGGATATTTTTATCAGGCCGGA
>DATKLQ010000139.1:0-2949 GCA_035542335.1 Ignavibacteriaceae bacterium
ATTTTATTGGGATGGTATATAGGGATATTCGTTGTTTTGGGCCTGTTGATAAAATTGAAAAGTAAATTTACAGTTTATGATTCAGCCTATTTCATATTGAACCTGGCTTTCTTTTTTATATTGATGCTTGTTTTTTATAGCGAGAGATTCTCATTGTTTTTGCTCCCCTTCTACCTAACCCTTTCTTTTAAAACATTTTTTACCGAAGAGAAATCACTTATTTATTTCTGGCCTAAGGACATAATTGTTTTGATACTCTCCGGGCTTTTAATACTTACTATCTATATTTCAATTACTGAAAACAGCTATTTGATAAATAACGGTCCTAAAGAAGTACTTATATTAAAGAGCGAGTTCAATGATAAAGTTAAAGGTGAGATCAAGAATCAATCGATAGCTGCCCGGAAGCCTTACATTGCTTATTACCTCAATCTGGAATTTAAATTTCTTCCAATTTTTGATACAATAGAGGAACTTGAAAAATATCTCGTGCAAAATAAGATTGATTATTTATACTTTGGGCCTGATGAAGCTGCTACAAGGCCTAAATTAAAAATCCTGCTAAATAAGAATACTGTGAGATATAAACATTTGGAAAAGATTATCAATATTAATAAACCGCCTGCGGCTATATTTAAAGTAGATAAATACTTGAATTAAAAGTTTTTTCTAAAAAAGTAATACCCTAATTCATAAATCTCTTCCGCAAAAATCTTTCCATAAAATTAAAAATTTGGGATTTACGTATCTTTAATTTGCCTTAAAGGATGAAAGATTGGTTCAAATTTTCGGTTTTTCCGGATAAATATACGGTCACGTGCATTAAAAGTTGCAGAAAGATGACTTTATCTAATGCGAAAAATAGATTAATTTTACGGCGGACGCGAAGGATTAAAATATGACGGTTCTTGCACTTACCGATACGAAATATAAGAAGATGCTCGATGAGCTGCTGTCAATCTGCAAAGAGCATTTGGGAAGCGTGAATGAAGCTTTGATTACCAAAGCTTTCGAATTCGCGGTAGAGGCGCATAAAAACGATCTGCGTGCATCCGGAGAGCCGTATATTTCACACCCATATGGAGTGGCACTTATTGTTGCCCGGGAAATCCCGCTGGATGATATAACGGTTGTAAGCGCACTGCTGCACGATGTAGTTGAGGATACCGAACTAAACCTTGATATGCTTTCCAAGGAATTCGGAAAAGAAGTTGCCGAAATTGTGGACGGCGTTACGAAGATTAGCGGGATCTTTAAAGGCCAGACTATAACACAGGCCGAAAATTACCGCAAGCTTCTGCTCTCAATGGTCAAGGATGTCAGGGTAATCCTTGTGAAGTTTGCCGACCGTCTTCATAATATGAGAACCCTCGAGCATTTAACCCCTGAAAAGCAGAGAAGGATTGCCCAGGAAACACTTGAAATCTATGCACCCTTTGCCAACCGCTTCGGCCTTGGTAAAGTAAAATGGGAGTTGGAGGATTTAGCATTTAAGTACCTGAACAAAGAAGTCTATGATGAGATTGCAAAGAAAACAAAAGCTAAAAGGCGGGAAAGAGAATCTTATATTAAAAAGTTTACCGATCCTATAATTGAGAAGCTGAATGAATATAATTTAAAATTCGAAATCAACGGGAGACCGAAGCATCTGTACAGCATTTACAGGAAAATGGTAAGGCGGAATAAACCCTTTGAAGAGATCTATGATCTTTTTGCAATCAGGATAATTCTCGATACTGCAAACACCAACGACTGCTATACTACTCTAGGCATAGTGAATCAAATGTATCTCCCTGTGGCCGACAGATTTAAAGATTATATCTCGATTCCGAAAACAAACAATTATCAATCGATCCATACTACTGTTATCGGGCCTGAGGGAAGGCTCGTGGAAGTGCAGATTAGAACTAAAAAAATGCATGAGGTGGCCGAGAAAGGAGTTGCAGCACACTGGAAATATAAAGAGAACAAGAATAATCTCGATAAGGAGATGGACAACTGGGTCAACTGGATAAGAGATATTTTTGAAAGCGCTTCGAAGGATGAAGCTAAAAATGATCTTCTCGAAAGCTTTAAGCTTAATTTATACCAGGATGAAATATATGTTTTTACTCCCAAAGGAGATCTCAGGCATTTGCCTGTGAATTCAACCCCCGTTGATTTTGCATTCGACATACACAGCAAAGTCGGGCATCACTGCATCGGCGCAAAGGTTAACGGGAAAATAGTTCCCCTCGATACAATTCTTCACAGCGGAGACCAGGTTGAAATCATTACTTCTAAAAACCAGCATCCTAACAAGAACTGGATAAAATTTGTGAATACTCACAAGGCAAAAACAGCAATCCGCAAATACCTGAAGAAAGAGGAGGATGATGTAGTTGAAGCCGGAAAAGAGATTTGGGAAAAGAAAAATAAAAAATTAAAATTATCATTTACGGTAAACGATATCGACAGGTTATCCGCAAAATTAAAATATGATAGCCCCAGGCAGTTTTTCCGGGAGATTGCCCAAGGTAAAATAAACCTCGATGAGATTTTAACCGCAACAAAAGAAAAAGAAAAAAAGGAAAAGATCCCGGCTCTTGAGTTCGACAATTTTGCGAACATTGCCCGCCAGGATATAGGGGGAGTTTTAGTCGATGGTAAATCATCCGGCATAATGCATTCATATGCTAAATGCTGCAACCCGATTCCAGGCGATCCTGTCATAGGTTATATTACGGTGGGAGAGGGGATAAAAATCCATAGAAAAACATGTGCTAATTTATTAAGGATTTCGGAAACAGACGGAAGCAAGCTTGTACCCGTTCAGTGGCCGGAAACCGAGAGTACACTCTTTGTAGCAGGATTAAAAATTATAGGGGAAGATTCGCCTGGAATTTTAAATGATATTTCTCATACAATCGTATCATATCAGAATACGAATATAAAATCCCTTAACCTTAG
>DATKLQ010000140.1:0-5369 GCA_035542335.1 Ignavibacteriaceae bacterium
AATCAAGCAGCAGAATATCTGGGGAAAGGTTTGGCAAACGATCCTTCCGGTCCTCTTTTGAATCTCCTTGCCTCAGAAATTTTTTACAGATTAAACCAGAAGGATAATTCATTGTCATACTGCAAAAAAGCTTTGTATGAAAATAAAAAAATCCTGCGCTCAGAAAACAAATCTGTTTTTGCTGTCGGGACTAGTAATTCATTAATTATATCTAAAGGAATTTACTTTTCTATTTTATCTTCCGATAAAAGAAGCCTGGAATATTTCCTTAATGAATTAAAAAAGGAGAATCCGGTTCCTTATAATTTAATCTCTAAGTTATTTGAAAATAAAGAGTTATCAGTATCCGAAATTGATCAAATCTCAGACTTATTTAACGGCGATAACCTTGAGATGATTTTACTATTGCTGGAAAAATATATCTATAAGAAATCATCCTTGAAGATTTTAAAGAAGAGATATGATTCATTTAAAACTAACTCTAAATTTCTTAAAACTTTCGGGCTTATTCACATGGAGATGAATTCATTAAATGAAGCGGAAAAATTTTTTACGGACTCTTTAACACTTGAGGAAAAAGATCTCTCTTCAGTTTTTTTTCTTGTATCGCTCTATGTACAGGATAACCGCTTTGATAAAATTCACCCTTTGTTAACGATGGCAGAAGATCAATTCGGGAATATCCCGGAATTCAAGTCAGGCCTAAAGAAAATTAAAGAAAAGCTTAACGCATCATTGAGAAACAGCGGTGTAAAATAAATTTTATGATGAACACTTACCGTAAGGCGGTTAAATCTTTTAATGAAGGCAATTATAAGGCCGCACATGATTTAATTGAAAAACTGAATGCTGTAAATAAAAACAATCCTGATATTTTGTTTTTTCTGGCTGTTCTGAAATCGAAAAACGAGGAATATGAATCTGCCGCCTCCTTGTATAAAGAGGTTATCAGACTAAGGAAAGATCACACTGAAGCACATTATAACCTTGCTTTATGTCTACAGAACCAGGGTAAGAATGATGAAGCATTAGCCGTTTACCAAAAGGCCCTCGAGCTGAATCCCTTTCTTTCTGAAGCACACAATAATATTGCAGTGATATATAAGAGCATGGGAAAATATGAAGAATCGGAAAAAGCTTTCAGAATGGCCGTAAAGGCGAAGCCCGATAATTTCAATGCAATGAGCAACCTTTCAAATCTGTCAATCAGCCATAAGTTGAATGAATTCCGCGACGCATTCGAGCTTATTGAAAGAAAAGATTTTTCATCCGCGAAAAATCTTTTAATCAAACACCTCGAAAAAAATCCCGGGAATATTCAGCTTCTGTCTTCCCTCGGGATTGCATATTCTCATCTGAATAATTATGAAAAAGCGCTTGAATGCTTTAAAGAGATTCTAAGCTTTAATGAAAATAATGCCGAAGCGCAGTACAGCGCCGGCGTATGCTGCCAAAACCTGGACAATAATGATCTTGCTTTGCAGTATTACAAAAAAGCTCTCGAGCTTAATCCTCAATATATCGATGCTCTTAATAATCTCGGATTATTATATTCCTCTTTAAAAAATTATGATGAAGCAGCCCGATGCTTTACCTCTGCTCTTAAATACAACCCTTCCTATTTCAACTCATTAATTAATTTGGGAACGATCTTTCTTCAAAAGGATGATTTCGAGGGTGCAATGAATTATTTCAATAAGGCGCTCGATATCTCTACTAGTGAAAAAAATAATGAATCAAAATCGGTTGCATACAGCAATATAGGGTTTGTATACCTAAGAAGAAAAAATATCCCTGAAGCTTTAAAATATTTTGACAAAGGTATTGAGCTGAATCCTGAAAGCGTACTCGCACATTATAATAAAGCCGAAGCGCTCCTAGTTACAGGGCAGTTTGAAGAAGGCTGGAAAGAATATGAATGGAGGCAGGGTAGAAAAGATTTCGGGAAAAGGAAATTTAAAAACCCCTTTAAGCCTGAATATGAATTGAAGGATAAAAGAATACTGGTTTATGCGGAACAAGGGCTTGGGGATGCGCTTCAGTTTGTACGTTATCTTCCTATGCTTAAAGAAAAAGGATGCTATATTATTTTTGAATGCGGTAAAGAGATGCATCCGCTTCTGCAGGGATTTAACGGGGCCGATGAAATTATCGAAAGGAATTTTACCGAGGCTCCTAGCATTAAGTATGATTATGAGATACCGCTTTTAAGTCTGCCGTTATATTTTAAAACCAATATCGATAATATTCCCACAAATGTTCCTTACCTTCCGGTGGACAAAGCTTTAAAGCAAAAATGGGCCGATGCTATTACAGATGACGGAAAAATAAAAATCGGTATTGTTTGGGCAGGCAGTCCGATTCATACAAACGACAGGCACCGTTCCGTAAGGCTGCAGCAGTTCCTGCCTTTATTATCTGCGGAGGGTACTCATTTTTATACCTTGCAGAAAGGATTCCAGGCAATACAAGCCAAGGATTACCGGCTTTTGGTAACTGATCTTGATGAATACATTAAATCATTTGCCGATACATCTGCAATCATCGAGAGCCTTGACCTGGTAATTACAGTCGACACTTCGGTCGCTCACCTGGCCGGGGCGCTGGGCAAAAAAACCTGGCTGCTTCTCCCCTATCTTCCCGATTGGAGATGGATGCTTGAAGGAGACGGCTCACCTTGGTATCCATCGTTGAAGCTATATAGGCAGCCCCGGATAAACGACTGGGATTCTGTTTTTAAAATCTTAAAAAAAGATCTATCTGTCTTTGTTGAAAATACCAATCAACTTAAAAATAAGAATTCAAAAGCTTTACTTGACGATGATTTAAAAAGACATAAACCTGGTTTCTTATCAGGCGTGAATAACAAATTGTATTTAGGTTTAACTTCCGGCGAAAATTTCGGATGGGGAGTCTGCAGCAAATATTTAAAAAAAGAACTCTCCAAAAAGCTTAATATTATAAATATAGATGAACATGAAGAATTAATTAAAACCGGGAAAGCAGACGGTACGGTATTTCACGCATTGAACAACAATGATTTCAGCGGCCTGCATCCTGTGAGAGGTACAAAAAATATAGGTTATACTTTTTTTGAATTTGAACTCAGTAATGAAGCTGTCAGGAAGGCGCCAGATTATAACCTGATTTTGGGCGGATCATCATGGAATGAATTGAAGCTCCGGGAAAAGGGAATAGAAAATACGGGCGTGCTGATCCAGGGAATTGATCCCTGGCTTTTTTATCCTGGAGAAAAAGAAAAAAATAATGATCTGTTTGTGATCTTTTCAGGCGGGAAATTTGAACTGCGGAAAGGACAGGATCTTGTTTTAAAAGCGGTTAAAATCATGCAGCAGAAGTATCCGGATATAATTCTTATTAATGCATGGTATAACATGTGGCCGCATACTATGCATTCCATGGACGCTTCAAAGCATATTAAGTTTGAATATAAAGGCGAAACCTGGAAAAACTTTATGGTAAACCTCTGCAGGATTAATGATATAAACGGGGATAAAGTCTTTACCCTTCCCATTACGCCGAATCATAAGCTTAGGGATCTTTATATGAATACCGATATCGGGCTGTTCCCCAACAGGTGCGAAGGCGGCACCAACCTTGTGCTGATGGAATACATGGCATGCGGCAAGCCGGTAGTAGCTTCCTATAACAGCGGTCATAAAGATATTATAACGGAAAAAAATTCTCTTCCGCTGATGCAGATGCATGAATTTAAATTACATGATAATGATAAGAAATTAATTGCCGACTGGCTTGAGCCCGACATTGATGAAATCGCTGCAAAGCTCGAATATGCATATTTCAACAGGGATATTATAAAAAAAATCGGTAATAATGCCGGCGAGGATCTTAAAAATTATACATGGGAAAGATCGGCAGAATCATTATTGAATCATATTAATAGATTGTAACAATTAAAAAGGATTTATATTTAGAAAAAAACTATGAATACAAAAAAGAATCCTATGATTTGGCTTTCGTACGTATCATATCCGGTAACAACAGCCGTTTATTTTGAAAGAGCATTAAGAAAAAAGCACAATGTACTGACATGCGGCCCGAAGCTTCCCGATTATTTAATTAAAGACTGGCAGCTCGAAGATATGAAGCTGCCTGTAAAAGAGCATGATATTCCGGCCGGTTTCGGTGTACTTGATTTTTCTCAGGTCATAAAAAAAATTCCTCAAAATGTTTTTCCCGATCTTTTCTTATGGATAGAATCGGTTTCGGGTTTTCTTCCGGCAAATGTTAAAGGACTCGGATTTCCATCAGCGTGCTATCTTATCGATTCGCATTTGAATCTTAGCCATCATATGGAATGGGCAAAACGGTTTGATTATACTTTTATCGCCCAAAGAGAATACCTGCCTGAATTTAAAAAATCCGGAATTGAAAATGTTTACTGGCTCCCCCTTGCAGCCGATCCCGATATACATTTGAAAAAAAATGTAAATAAAATGTATGAGGTCGGTTTTGCCGGTTCGGTAAATGCAGCTTCACATCAGCGAAGATATCAATTGCTTAATAAAATAAACTCCATCGTAAAGGTAACCTATAAAAGATGCTGGTGGGATGAAATGGCCGAGTTTTTCTCGTCATCAAAGATTGTCTTTAACAATGCAATCCGCAATGATCTTAATATGCGGCTTTTCGAAGCAATGTCTACAGGTTCATTCCTGCTGACCGACAAAGCAGAAAACAGCGGACAGGAGGAAATGTTCAAAGATGGTGATGATCTGGGAGTTTATACTGACGAAAATATTATAGACAAAGTTAAATATTACTTATCGCATGAAAATGAAAGAGAAAGAATAGCCGGTCATGGCCGGCAGATTATTCATACCGCTCATACTTACGGGCACCGGGTTGATGAATTGTTAAAGGTAAGCTTCGGTGAAAAAAACGATACGCCTTCTGCTGAGGAATTGAGAGATAAATCATTGGGTAAAGTTTTGGTTCCGGTAAATCGAAATATTAAGCCTGGAGTTAGATCGAATGTAGAAAGGAGTTTTGTAATTCCTGTTCTTGATATGTCCCCTGCCAGCCCTTACAATATTCTAAAGCTCCTTGATGATTTAAATAATATTGAAGGAGATGTAATTATCGTTTTTAACTCTTTGGAAATGGCCGATAAATTAAAAGATCATCCCCGCATTAATTACTATGCGGCAATGAAAAAGAATGTGGGAGTTTCAAGAGCATGGAACATCGGGTTGAATATTTCTCAGACACCCGTAACATTTATCCTAAATTCCGATCTTAATATAACCAGAGAAACTGTTGAAACTCTGGAACAATATTTATTAAAGCTTCCGGATGCTGCGGCAGTAGGGCCGCAGGGTTCCTTT
>DATKLQ010000141.1:0-3896 GCA_035542335.1 Ignavibacteriaceae bacterium
TCACCGAGCTTGGAATTTTCAGCGTAATGTGGAGCGAACACTGCAGCTACAAAAATTCGATAGCCCTGCTTAAGACATTGCCCAGAAGCGGGGGAAAGCTGCTGGTAGGTGCGGGCGAAGAGAATGCAGGGCTGGTTGATATAGGTGACGGGCTTGCCGTGGCATTTAAAATCGAGAGCCATAACCATCCTTCGGCAGTTGAGCCATACCAGGGTGCGGCAACCGGCGTTGGCGGAATTATGCGCGATATTTTTACTATGGGTGCAAGACCTATTGCCTCTCTAAATTCGCTTAGGTTCGGTTCGATTAACGATGCACGTACAAGGTATCTTTTCGATGGAGTGGTTCGAGGAATTGGCGATTACGGCAACTGCTTTGGTGTTCCTACTGTGGCAGGTGAAGTTTACTTTGATGAATCATACCAGGATAATCCCCTCGTAAATGCAATGGCTGTGGGTATCGTGAAACGGGAAAATGTAGCCAGCGCGGTTGCAAAAGGAGAAGGTAATCCGGTGATGATTGTCGGCTCATCAACAGGAAGAGACGGGATTCACGGAGCTACATTTGCATCCGAAGAGATTTCGGAAAAATCGGAGGCTAAACGTCCGTCGGTGCAGGTGGGCGATCCGTTTACTGAAAAACTGCTGCTCGAAGCCTCTCTTGAAATAATCAAAAACGGCTGGCTCATCGGGATACAGGATATGGGTGCCGCAGGCATATCATGTTCGACGAGCGAGATGAGTGCAAAAGGAAAATCCGGGATGCGGATCGATCTTAATAAAGTACCGCTGAGGGAAAAAGGGATGACTGCTTATGAAATAATGCTTTCCGAAAGCCAGGAGAGAATGCTCTGTGTGGTAAAGAAAGGCTTTGAAGATAAGGTAAAAGAAGTTTTTGAGAAATGGGATCTTCACTGCGAAATATTCGGCGAAGTTACTAATGACGGAATTCTCCAAATCAATTATGAAGGAGAACGGAAGGCGGCTATTCCTGCCTACGAGCTTGTGCTTGGCGGAGGCGCACCCGTCTATAAAAGAGAAACAAAAGAGCCTTCCTATTTAAAAGGATTAAGAGCTTTCGATTTTTCAAAGCTTCCTCAGCCGGAAAATCTTCAGGAAGCGTTTGTAAAAATATTTTCATCTCCGAATATTGCTTCCAAAAAATGGGTTTACGAACAGTACGATTCAATGGTAAGAACCAATACTATAATCGGTCCGGGCTGCGATGCAGCGGTAATTTATATTAAGGATTCGAAAAAAGCTCTTGTAATGAAAACCGACTGCAACTCGAGGTATGTTTATCTCAACCCGAAGGAAGGGACGAAAATTGCAGTGGCCGAATCGGCGAGGAACATAGTTTGTTCGGGAGGAGTTCCCCTGGCAATTACAAACTGCCTGAATTTCGGTAATCCATATAAGCCTGAAATTTACTGGCAATTCAAAGAAGCAGTTGAAGGGATGGGGGAAGCCTGCCGGTTCTTCAATACGCCGGTTACAGGAGGCAATGTAAGTCTTTATAATGAATCGCCTAATACTGCTGTCTATCCTACCCCGACAATTGGAATGGTCGGCCTAATCGATAACCTTGAAGATATAACAACTTCTTTTTTTAAGAACGAAGGAGATTTGATTTACCTGCTGGGTGAAGATTTTGAAGAGACGGGAGGAAGCGAGTATATGAAGGTAATTCATAATGTCATGGCAGGTGATTCCCCCGTGCTTGATTTGAACCGTGAAAAGAAGCTTCAGGACGTAACACTTCAATTGATCAGGAAAAAATTAATTAATTCCGCTCATGATGTTTCCGAAGGAGGAGTTGCTGCCGCTTTAGCTGAATGCTGCATCATGAATGAGATAAATCTTATTGGGGCCGTAATAAATATACCTGTAAAAACACGCGAAGATTTTTCTCTTTTCTCCGAATCTCAATCAAGAATTATTGTGTCTGTACCTAAAGATAAAAAAGAAGAGTTTGAACTGTATTTAAGAAAAAAAGAACAAACATTTACCAAGCTGGGAACTACAGGAGGGAGTAACCTAAAAGTAAATAGCAAAATCAATATGGATCTAAAACGGCTTTCTGATCTTTATTATAATACCATTACCCGAATTATGGCGGTATAGCTCTTTCAAAATGATAAAATTTAAATTTTTTGACAGAATTAAAAATTCAAAGCTTTATTTAAATTACCGCAAAGTCCGGTTCTTTCTTTTTCAATTTCCTATCTACCGCAGATTCAGAAACTTCGTAAAACATTATTTCGGCGGATTATATTACCGGATCGATGAACACCATGTATTTTTATTTTCAGGGGGATTGGCATTTTCCCTTTTTGTATGTATTGTCCCATTTATATTAATCATTTTCGCGGTTGCAGGAACACTGCTCGATTCAACCGAAATGCAGTTCCAGATCAGCAGGTTTATCGATACAATTATACCCTATTCACAGTATGCAGAATATGTAAAAGATATAATCTTTGCGCGGATCAATGAAGTAATAGAATATAAAAATATTGCCGGCTTGATCGGCGCATTCGGATTATTGTTCGCTGCAAGCGGTTTGTTCAGCAGCATGAGGACCATCTTAAATAAAATCTTCGGGTTAAAATTCGAAGAGCCTTTCCTTATCGGCAAGCTTAAAGACTTTGCTCTTGTACTCATGGTAATTTTGATTTTTTTCTTTTCAATTATATTAATGCCTGCCTTAGACCTGTTCCTTCGCGTTGCATCGAGATTTGAAAGTTTTAAATTCTTCGGCTTATCGATTCTTGAGCAGATTATTGTAACTTCTCTTTCTCTGCTTCTGATTTTTGTACTCTTTTCGATTCTTTATTTTGTCGTTCCGAAAATAAAAATAGGTAAGAAGGCCGTTTTCATCGGAGCACTTTGGGCATCACTGCTGTGGGAAGGTGCCAAACAGGCTTTCGGTTATTATATTTATAATTTCGGAACTCTCGGAAAAATCTACGGAACATATGCATTGATTGTTGTTGTAGCATTCTGGATTTATTATGCCTCAATTGTTTTTATTATCGGCGCAGAAATAGGGAAATTGTATTCGGAAAGAAAATACAGTGAGCAGAGGGTTAGGGAAATTATCTATTAAAGTAAAACCAGCCATGGACCTTGTTGATTAATATAATTTATTATCTTCTCTTAGATTCAATATTCTAAATCTGAATTTAAGGGGTATTTATGAAACCGCCATTATCCGAGGATCAAACCATTCCACTGTTATCTGTGGCTTTTATTTATCTGGTTTGCGAACCATATTGAAAAATTAATTTGACAAACTCATTTTTCTTTTATATCTTAAATCAGACAAATTTATCTGATTATACAAATGACAGTTATTTTTTCAAAAAAATGCGAATATGGACTCCAGGCAGTGCTTTATTTAGCTGCTCATATGGATAAGAATGTTGTCTCTGCCGAAGAAATTGCAAAAAAATTAAATATACCAAAAGAGTTTGTTTCCAAAATTCTTCAGAATCTTACCGAAAGCGGGATTGTATATTCTAAAAAAGGAAAGTCCGGCGGATTTGCTTTAGCTAAAGATCCTCAAAAGATAAAATTAATTGATATAGTCGCCGCTATAGATGGTTTGGGAATTTTCAAAAGCTGCGTCCTTGGATTTCCTAACTGTAATCCTGATAACCCCTGTCCGCTTCACGGAAAATGGGGAGAGCTTAGATCAAAAGCATATGACATGCTTACCGAGGAGAATCTTGATGCTTTTAAAGAAAAGACTTTGAAAAAAGTAATGAACATTAATTAAACAAGTGAGACTCACCTTAGAGGCGAGTCTCACTTAAAAATAAAAGTAATTTTTTTTGAAATTAAATCAGACTTTTTTATCCGAATAAATATGAAATATATAAAGAACACTGAGAA
>DATKLQ010000142.1:0-5636 GCA_035542335.1 Ignavibacteriaceae bacterium
TTTTTATTCTCTTTTTTGAAGCAACGGCTCTCAAATGCGGCATCATCAGAGTGAATTTTTTCCCTTGTTTTAATTATTTGTTCAATTTTTTCTTTTCCTAAATTTTCCATATTGAATCCAATTATTGTTTATTTATAAAACCATTGTATTTATCCTTGTTTGCTTCCTTAATTTTCCACCGGATGGAATCTAATTGCTGCCGGCTAAAATAATCTCCATGGAAAAATACCGCCTCTATCTTCTGTGTATTTTTAATATCTACTAATGGATTATCCTGTAAAATGACAAAGGAAGCTTTTTTGCCTTCTTCTATCGATCCCAATGACTTATCAACTCCAATAAACCTTGCCGGTGTAATTGTTGCACTACGCAATATATCAATTGCCGGTATTCCTGCTTCCTGCCAAATCTCCATCTCTTCATGAACTGAAAAGCCGGGGATTACTCCCGCAAACAGCAAATCTGTGCCAACTAGTAAAGTAAATTTTGCATTATATAAATCTTTGAGGAAGCTTATATAATTAGGGTAAATTTGCTTAATAAAAGGCACACTTCCTTTTTGTGGTTCCCACATTTGTTTCCACATATTCCAAACCATAGGAGAAATATAATCCAGCATAGGATAATTCCTGTTAAAAATTTCGTTCAAATTTTTTCCACACTTCATAACAATAAGGGTGGGACAAACAGCCATACCGGTGCTGCTGATTTTTTTAAGCTCAAGCTGTAATTTTTCTTTGCTGACTTCCGGGTAACGAATAAAATATTCCTGGTCAGCGCCCATTCCTCCGCCTTTTAAGTTAAGAGGTTCGTTTAATTCTTTTGCCAACACATTCCCGAAACCAAATAAGTGCTCGCTGCTACTCAGTCCGGCTTCCGCAGCATCTTCTATAAAAACAACTTCAGGGACATGTCCAACAGCTTTGACATTGTTCTTTTTACATTCATCAACAATCGCGTAGAACACATCCTGTTTTAAATTGCTAAATGTTTTTATCTGGTCAACACCATCTTCAATTTGTTTTTTTACCATAGCCCGCCCCTCTTCGGGAGTATTACATACAATGGAGATTGGAGGAATAAAAGGAGGATTTCCATCAAGGCAAGAACCGGTTGTAATCATTTCGGGTCCTAATATTTTACCGCTGTTCAATAAACTTCGATTCTTTACTGCTGCCTCAGTTACATTCCCCATTTCACGCACAAACAATACGCCGTAAGAAATTAATAAAGGGCCAAAAGTTTCTGGATCAAAATAATGAACATGTGAATCAAATAGTCCGGGAATAAGATAGAGATTGGTACCATCAATAATATTAAAACCCGGGAGCTCTTTTTCATCGGTTCCTGAAGTTATCTTATAGATTAGTCCATCTTTAATAGTAATGTTTTTATTCTTCAGGATAGAACCATTTTCAACATCAACAATGGAAACATTAGTTATTGCATATTCATTTCCCTTTTTACCGCTTTGACCATTTACAATGATGCTGCTATTAAAAAAAATGAATAACAGCAAAAAGACTTCAAACTTATTTTTCTTCATTTTAACTATCCCTTTAATTTTTGGTTTATAAATTTTGGTGCAAACATAACACGCATTATTAGGTTCTACAAACCGGAAGGGATAATTGAAAAGAATATGGGATAGTTGACGTCAGTTTACTTTTTTAGCCGTTTAAAAAAACTGCTTTGGTATTTTCTTGAAACGGGAATAGGTGATTCAATTGCATTAAGCACAATTCTATATCCCCCCGAATTACCAATAATAGATTTTATCTTATTTATATTTACGATGTAACTATTATGGCATCTTTCAATATGTTGAAATTGATTTTTGACTTCTTTTTCTATTTCTTTCAATGTTTTTCTAAGTAATGTCTTTTGAACATGTCCCTTATCAAGCCAATGTATTTCAACATAATTATCAGCCGAAGCTATGTATAACAATGAATTTAAATCGACTGTAATTACTTCTCTTAAGTTTTTTGCAGATAAAGTAAGGTAAGATTTATCGGAAACTGCAGCTTGATATATGGATAAGTCGGCATTGATTTGATTAATAGTTTTAATATTCTTTTTCAGTATATATGAATTGTATAAAACGGTGATAAATAGAACCGGCAAAAGTCCCACTAAAAAAGTTTGAAAAAGTATTGTGGGAAAACCTTTCCAATTAAGGCGACCATTTTCAAAATATGCCATGTAAATTATAAAATTGCTAAGTCCAACAATTAAGGTCATCCAGGATAGCCAAATAATAGTTGTACGGATAGTATGCTTTTTAATTATAATATTTTGAAGAAGATATAAATGAATGATTAAAATAACAGCCCCTGACAAACAAATTAATGATAAAAATTTAAGCTTATCAATATCTTTAAAAAGAGCAATACCGAAAGGACCAAAAGCCCAAAGAAAAAACAAAATAAACAAAGAGCCGCCGATTGAATAAATAATCTTAATGCGATTGTCATCGAGCAGAGCGTATGGCTTACTGAAATAATCAATGAAGTTTTTAATTTTCTTTTGATTCAATAACGGCATAATCATTCATTAATCTATTAAGTTTGACCTAATTGCTTACAAATCTCATAAATTTCTTTACAGCATTTACATTTTCCATGTCCGTAAGCATCTCCAATAAAGAGAATGCTACATCAACAGCCGTTGACGGTCCTGTTGATGTTATGATATTCTTATCAATTACTATTTTTTCATCCATTACAATCGCTCCAAATTCAGCAAGCTGTTTTCTCCTTAATCCGTCTAATAAATCATATGTTGTTGCGTTTCTATTCTTTAACACGCCTGATTTTGCAAGAGGCAGCGCTGCTACGCAAATCGAAGCAATTATTTTATTATTATTATCAAATTCACGTATCATATTTAAAAATCTTTCATCGTATGCATCTTCATAAAATCCGGCTTTTTCAAATCCGCCTGCGATAGCTAGTGCATTAAAATCCTGAATATTAATTTTTTCAAATTCCAATTCCGGCCGAACAATTAAATTCCACGTACATCTTAACTCCGGCCGGAGAGCCGTTGTTATCAAATCAACCGGTTCTTTTCCAAAAACCCGGCTCCAGCCGATAACATCAATAAATACACCTGCTTCATAGGCTTCAAATCCTTGTGCAAGAAATAAAAGCACTTTTTTGTTCATCGATGATTTTCCTTTTTAATTTAAATCCAAAAATATTCTTAAAATTCATTTCCCCACTCAAATAATTATTTCTATTGGGTATCTGTCTCAAGTGTCTTTGCCATCAAGGCAGCGGTAAAAGTGTGTGTTGGATAGCAGATTTCTTTTCTTACAATTTCTTTGTAGTTAATGTTGTTATAGTATGAAACCAAATAATCCCCGTCATCCACATAACAATCCAATAAAAGGAAGTAAATTTTTTGGGACAATAAATATTTCTCAACTTCTTTCATCGTAACATATCCCAAATTTTTTCCATTATGCTTCTCCGAGGAAAATAATGAAGTAACCCATGCAAAATTAATTTTTGGTTTATACTCGATCCAGCAATCAGGAATATGATTAGGAATAATAGATACAATAGCAGTCAATTCATTTCCATCATAGAGTCCAAAATTATGTCCTTTCTTCCGCCTCTCTGCGAACAGCTCCTTCGGCGGGTACGGTTCCGCATATTGTTTAATATTCCTTGAAAGGAGGTATTGTACCCTCGAACATATTATTGAATATGCTTTATCGATATCTGCATGGTTAAGCTGCCGGAAAGAATATTTCTTTATCATTAAAACTTCCGCTGTATTTATTGCCATTCTAAAATCGCGTGATGATCAGTATGATTTATATGAAAAGATTCTAATTTTTCACGACTTGCGGCAATAATAGGAGCCCTAATAAAACTATCCTTTCTATAATATTTCTATAATAAAATATGCAAATATTTATTTGGATTTGGAAGCTGCCGCAGATATCATCTTTTATGGTTTTAACCAGAAAAAATCAGGATTACTCATAATTATATCATCGTTTTTCTTTGGGACCGAATCAGCATATGATTTTGGATTTAACCGGCAGTAAACCTTTTTCTCTTTTGATTCAAAATTGAATTCACTTGTAAATGAACATTCAAATCTGAATAAGTTTTTTGATAAGTAATGCAGATATATAAAATCCGGAAGCTCCGCATCATTATTTAACACTAACGTATCTCCGTTTATCAATTTCTGACGTACTTCCTGAATGCTCAGCAAAATTCCATTTTCATCTTCAAAATATCCTCCAACAGCAGAATCCATGAATATCCATTTTTTTAATTTCTTTGAATAAACCATGTTGATATAATGATCCTCGATAAAATTATTCCCTTTTGGCATGCAATGCACGACTCTTGAATGATATCCCATTGCCAAATAAACGTCATTAAGGATAATTGACTTCATGAAACAACTTAATCCTTTTTTCTTAGCCATTTCGCATTCCAATAGATTTAATGAATTTGCCGGTTTTATATATCCGGAATGACCATCATAAGGCCGTACATTATGTACCCATTTCATTAGATTAATTATCTTCTCTTTCTCATCCCCGCGTCCTGCAATTGAATCCAAATTATATTTACTTTTTAGTTTTCTTAGATTTGTATCCGAAGAATCCATATACGAAAATTTATATTTTGAATTCACCCTTTCGTTTTTATATTCCGAAAATGCTCTTAATCTTTCAAGGAATAAGATATCTTCTTCAATAAGTTTTCCTTTTGTCAGTTCAAATTTTCCATTCACGTTCATTATATATGGAGTGTTAATCCTTATAGTTCCCTTTAACTTATTCCCTGCTATTTCACCGTTGAAGGATATTCCATTATCATATTTTCCGGTAAACTCAATTTTGGAACCTTTCAGTGATATATTCTCAAGCGGTAGATTTTTTTTATCATAGACTAGTGTTATAGTTCCTGAAAGGACATTGTCAACATTTTTAAAAACAATATTTACCGCCTCTAATCTTTCAGCATATTCAATATATCCGCCCCATTGTCCAACGACTTCGGAGGTTTCCGCATTTTGAAATGCAAATGCTTTGGCTGATGTAATCGAAAAGAAAACAACCAACCAGCTAAAGCAAAAAATATAATTTCTTTTCATGGAGCAATCCTCAAGTTTACAATTTTTACAATATTTAAGACAAAGTTATTGTCCGGCAGGTTACAATCAGGAATAATTAATCTTTTTCTATTATGCAGTTCAAAGGGGGGATTGAAAATAGAAATTATCCACTTTACAAGATCAAAGTTAGTTCCAGTGCGAAGTTACCAACTAATCATTTCTTCTTATCAATTAATTCTATTGCATAATTCAACATCTCATCTTTTCCATCCGAAGAATTATCCTCAACTTTGTAATCAGGTTTTACGCTTTGAGGTGTAGCATCACCGTTTGGTCGAATAAATTGTCCTTTTGGAAAGGAAACCGTTATTTGTGTATTCGGCAGATTAAACTGTTGGGTAGCGCCGTAAGCTGAAATGAAATCCGGCGTCTCTTCACCAATCAACTTGCCAAACTGATAATCTTGAATAATATTTGCTACGGACGACGTATTGGAAAAAGAAAGACGGTTAATCAATACATATACTTTACCCGCAAACCTTATA
>DATKLQ010000143.1:0-8326 GCA_035542335.1 Ignavibacteriaceae bacterium
GAGAATTTTGCAACTGCACCGGGTGTCAATACTGTTTATTTCGATAACACACCTTCTGAGGTAATCAGCAGTACATCTACAAGTATAATAGTACGCAGACCAAATGTTGCAAATGATTCCGCCGTAATTAAAGTTGTTTCAAGCGAGGCGCTTTCCGCGGTTAAATATTTACCTTATAAAGTTGAGCAAATAATAGAGAGGTACGGAGATTTCAGCGCGAATATAACATTAAATGTTGTAGCTGCCGACAACCAGGAAAATCTTTATGTTATTGAAGGAACAAACATTCATAAAGTAACTCCAGACGGAGAAACAAGCGTTATAGCAACTGCAAATCGTATAGCTTATGATGCTAACGTTGGACCGGACGGAAATTTATATTTAACGGGTAATAACCGGGCAATCGATAAAGTTGATTTAACAACCGGTGAGATTAGCAGGTGGCTACAAATGCCAAGCGGAAAAAATGTAAGGTACGGAGATTTTGATGATAATGGAAATTTCTATACAGGCGGAAATAAAACTGACCTCCTTGTAGTCGAATCAAATTTAACTGTAAAACCCGCTGCCGGCTACTATACTGGAAATGACATCTTAGCTGTCCGTGCGTTTAATAACTATATTTATGTAGCTGCAAAAAAATCAGACTATGCTGATACGGCTAAAATCTATCGGCATCAAATTGATGCGAGCGGAAACATTGGTGTACAGGAATTAGTGCTTGATTTGAGAACTGCCGGCGATCTCTCTTCACGTTCAATTAAAGGATTAACATTTTCTTCTTCCGGAATAATGTATCTGGCAACTGATGCAATAAATCCAATTATTACTTTTAATCCTGCGGATGGCAGTATAGATTTTCTTTATAAAGAGATTCTCCATCCGAATTGTAAATCATTTTGCTGGGGATCAGGTAATTTCATTTATATGATTAACGGTGATGCAACCTCAGGTGAAGAATGGACGGTTTACAGGGTAAATACCGGCAGCACAGGTATTCATTAATAAGGTATTTATTAATAATATAGATAGGAAAGAGTAATTCTGAAGTATGCTCGATAGGTAATCAAAATAAAAACATAAAATAAAAAGGACGTTAGATTAATGAACAAGAGTGTTTTTACAATCTTAGTTATAATAATTTTTTTCTTTAGCAATAATTTCAGCTTTAGTCAGGATAATGGAAATTGCTTTTTGAATGACTTTGAACCAAAAATTGCATCCATCCCTCCCTCAGTTAATGCAGAAAAACCATCCGGTGCAGCCACTGTTACGGTTACAATACAAGGTGATACACTCGGAAAGATTTCTAAATATATATTCGGTAATTCAATTGCAGCATGGGCAGGAGCGCATGATAATCCTACTTTTGTCGAAGGGGTTGAATTACTTGCTCCAACCCTTATACGTTTTCCTGGTGGAAGCTGGTCAAATGGGTATTTTTGGAATGGTGTTCCTTCTGATGTCCCCGATTCTATTTATGACGGTACAACATATAACAGTACAACTAAAACTGCAAACAAAAATCAATTTTGGGGGCAAACCGGTAAAGGCGGCTGGCAAACCACACCAGACCAATGGTATGCTTTACGGGATGCCGTTGGTACGGAAGGATTGGTAACTGTTAATTATGCATACGCGCGTTATGGAACCAGCGATGACCCGGTAGGGCAAGCTGCACATTTAGCTGCCGATTGGGTGCGTGACGATTACGGAAGGACAAAATTTTGGGAAATTGGAAATGAAAACGGCGGGCCTTGGGAATATGGATGGATGATAGATACTGCACTTAACAAGGATGGACAACCGCAAATTATCACGGGCGAACTGTATGGAAAGCATTTTAAAGTTTTTGCGGATTCGATGAGAAAAGCCGCCGCTGAAATTGGTGCTGAGATTTATATAGGCGGGCAGATTGTTGTTTATGGTGAAACAAGCTGGAATTTTGTTGATAGAACCTGGAATGAAGGCTTCTTTAGGGAAGTTGGTAATTCAGCAGACTTTTATGTTATTCATAACTATTTCAGTGGTCAGGCAACTGTAAATGGTATTTTAACTTTTGCTTCAACAGAGGTTAAAAAAAATATGGATTTTATTAAACAGGATATTCAAAAAAAAAGCGCATCTTCAAAACCAATCGCTTTAACAGAGTACAATATCGGCTTTGGTGATGATCCTCGCAAAATAGGAACATCCTATGTAAATGGAATGCAGTCTGTCGTTCTTTTTAATGAATTGATTAAAAATAATTTCGGCATGTCTTGCCGATGGCTGCTGCTTACCGGTGAAGATGCATTATTTTATGGCGGTTCGGATAACAACTATTTATATCACCCCAGACCTGAATTTTATTACACAATCTATTTACAGAAATTTACCGGCGATCATTCCATTGCTGCCGCTTCATCTAATTCCGATATACTTTGTTATGCAACAAAATTCTCTTCCGGTGAAACCGGTGTTGTCATAGTTAATAAAAATACGACAGAACAAGTTATTTCTATCAATTCAGCGGGGGTAGGAAATAATTATTACGTTTACTTATTTACAGGCGGTACAGATAATGCTCCGTTTTCGCAGAATGTATATATAAATGGAAACGGACCTGATGAATATCAATGGGGTCCCTATAATGATGTGCTTTCCATACCTGCAAACAAGTATACTATTGAAAATGAAATAAAGTTCACATCTCCGGGGAATTCTATTCAGTTTATACTGCTTGAGAAAGGAAATAATGTTGTATCGTCTGTTGATGAAAAAACTCCGGCAGCAATAACGGAATTTAAATTAAATCAGAATTATCCAAACCCATTCAACCCTGAAACTAAGATATCTTATTCAATTCCTGTTGAAGAGTTTGTAACAATTAAAGTCTATGATATACTGGGTAGAGAAGTAGCTGCTTTAGTAAATAAGGAAGAATCGGCAGGTAACCATGAAATTAATTTTAACGCATCATCGCTTTCCAGCGGAACCTATATATATAGAATGTCCGTAGGATCCTTCGGAGAGGCCGGTGATTTTGTGACAACCAAAAAATTAATGCTTATAAAATAATTCTTTAAAAACCGCCGGGCTTCTAAAATGCCCGGAGGTTTAAATATAATAAAGATATAGTCCTATTCGATTATAAAAAACAAGGAATTTATTAACAGAAAAATCTAAAAGGAAAGCATCTGTTAAATTGATTTAACCAAATTAAACATAAAGAGGATAAAAGAAAAATATTTTTAATCTTTATAAAATCTTAAAATATCATTAACTATTTACACTCAGAGGAGTATATGAAAAAATCAACTTTACCATTCAAAAAGCAAATAACTCAATATTGTTTATATTCCTGTTTGTTTTTTTAGTTTTAAATTGCTTTGTGCAAACCTATTCTCAAAAAATTACTGTTATTAATCCAAGCTTTGAAAAACCCGATACAGGCAAAGTAAAAGGATTTGACGGAGTCTGTTCTGATCCTTCATGGACTGTATTGGTGGACATTCCCGGGTGGAGTGTTGATTCACCGGATTTGACTCAAAGGGATTCTGGAGTTGAAGAAGATAGCCCGACTGATGGTACTTACAGAGGTTTTTTAATGGGAGGTGACTCTGCTATTTACCAGACATTAAACCGGCGTGTTCTTGATGGCGATAATATAGTGCTCACAATTGATGCTATGAATGTCTGGGCAGCTCCGTCTTTTAAAATGCAGCTGTATTATCTGAATGAAAGTTCAGAAAGAATACCGATTGTAACCGAAGTAAAAACAATTACTTCCCAGATGGCTCCGTACTCAATTTCCTTCAAAGCCTCGGAACATCAGGAGGCCTTGGGATATCAGATAGGAATATTGCTTGACAATGTCAGCGATTCTGCATCCTGGATAGGTATTGATAATGTCCGCCTTATAAATGATGATCCGCGGATAATTGAAATTGCCAACTACAGTTTCGAGGAACCGGATTCGAATAAAATTAAAGGATGGGATGCTGTTTGTTCAGATCCCTCATGGTCAAATCTTGTCGACATTCCCGGATGGCAATGTGATGAAGATGCCTGGGATTCGGGAATTGAACAGCAGTGGACACCTACCGACGGCCTTTATACCGCATTTTTCATGGGGCGGGATATTGGTGCTTACAACACTACCGATTATACTATCAAAGAGAATGATCAATTTATGCTGACACTTGATGCAAGAGATATTTATGCCACCGACTTATTGGAATTTGGGCTATTCTATGTTAATGAGAATAATGAAAAAGTAACTATGGAAATTGCTGACGATCCAATAGATCCGGAAATGTTTGAGCATTCAGTAACTGCCAATGCTTCAACTTATCCCAATTCAGTAGGTCATAAAATCGGAGTATGGATTGATAATGTCAGTACCAGCGATAATTCGTGGCTGGCAGTTGATAATATTCGCTTGTTTAATCTTACAGCCACCGACGTTATAAATGCTGAAACAAATCCCAGCCGATTTGCACTTGAACAGAATTACCCGAATCCGTTCAATCCGAGTACAAAAATCTCTTTCAGCATTAAAGAAGCCGGATTTGTAAAACTGAATGTATATAATCTTATAGGTCAGCTCGTTGGTACGTTGGTCAATGAAAATTTAAAGGCTGGAACTTATCAGAAAACATTTGATGCTTCCGCATTGGCCAGCGGAATTTATTTCTACAGATTGGAATCCGGCAGTAGTGTACTGGTAAATAAAATGATGTTTTTGAAATAACCATCTTCCGCTGTTATTCAATAAAAGCACACCTCTGATTAACACCGGAGTTGTGTTTTTAGTTTTTTTATTAAAAAAATTTATAAAAAAGGACAGGAATATGGGAGCTTCGTATAGTGAAAGGCTTTGAAAAGAGCATAAGATCTTTATAAAAGAGTTGTTGATTATGAAAGACTCGTTTAAACTAACTTTTTCAAACAATAAATTTTCAGAATGATGTGAATCCGTTTACTAAAAATTCCGGTACGAAACAGAATTGAAGAGGACGAATATTGTGGCCAATCAACTTAGGCATCATAGATTAAAGCATTTCAATTTTATAATTCACTTCAAAATATACTTGTCAGTGTTATTATTATTGTTTTTTGCCTTAACTGTAAACGTTACCGCGAAGATACACACATTTGAGGCAGAGTCTGCTGAATTTTTCGGAGGGGCATCAAAGGTGAAAGGTAGAGCCGCTTCCGGAGAGTATTTGATTAGCCTGTCAAATGCGGGGCAAGGTATTAGGTTCAACGGTTTACCGGCTTCATGCACTTTAGCAATTTACTATGCTTCAGTTGAGACAGGCACGATTAGTATTGGAATTAATGATCAGCCTGAACGTAAGGTAAATATTCATTCATCAGGGAATCTCTCAAGTTCATTTCTTTATGTTAAAATTGATGTTGAGATTCCCGAAGGTGCAGCAGTGATTATCATATTAGACGCAAATGATGCTCCGGTAAATATTGATCGGATAGTTGTTGGCGATGGAGACCTGGGTTTGGCACCTGACATCTGGAATCTGCCGTCGTTGCCTGTTGCTGCGGGTCCTTATTCCGCTGATTGGAAAAACATGAGCCGAATTTATACTGCACCGCAATGGTGGCGTGATGCTAAGTTCGGAGCATGGGCACATTGGGATCCTCAATCCATGCCCGAGATGGGTGATTGGTATGCCCGAAGGATGTATCAGGAGAGCGATACAGCTTATAAATTTCATTGCAAAAATTTCGGTCATCCATCGGAGTATGGTTATAAAGATATATGCCGTAACTGGATAATTGACCGATGGAACCCCGAGGCGATGATGGATTTGTATGTTGAGATGGGTGCCCGTTACTTTATGGCTATGGGTGTACACCATGATAATTTCGATTGTTGGAATTCCGCTTATCAACCATGGAATTCCGTAAATGTCGGTCCAAAACAAGATATTGTCGGAATATGGGAAAACACTGCACGCCGGCATGGTATGCGCTTCGGTATCGGATTTCATAATACTCCTGCCAGAACTTGGGGACAGTTTATGCCGGTCCGTTATACCAGCGACAAGAGTGGACCAAAAAAAGGAGTACCCTACGATGCACTTCAAACTATTATGGACGGAAAAGGAAAATGGTGGGAAGGTTTAGACCCTGTAGATCTTTATGGTCCTGTTCACAATAATAAGTATCCATTACTTTCCCCTTTTGCCAACCAATTTATGTGGCGGGTGGATGATGCAATCACCAAGTATCATCCCGATCTAATTTACTTCGATGAACATGCAGGCAGCTCCCAAATGGATTTGGGTGTACAAATGGGATTGGGTTTTCTGGCTCCGCAACTGATTGCGAATTACTATAACAAGTCCCTGCAATGGAACCAGGGAAAAATGGATGTTGTAGTTAACCTGAAGGGTGTTGGGGGACGTTATAATAGTTTCCAGAATAATCCCGAATTGATTCCTTTGGTCGAGCATTCTTTAGTTAAGAGCAGTGAATTCATCATCGAGCCGGAAATAATGGCTTATCCGTTCCAGACAGAAACAAGCATCTCTGCCTGGCATTATCAGTCCGGGCAGGAATATATGGATGCTGCAACTATAATACGGCTGCTGATGGAAAACGTTTCCCGCAATGGAACCATGCTGCTGAACTTAACACAGCATGGGCGTGGCGATCTTGATTCTGAGGTAATCCGGATTTGCAAAGATGTTGGCGCTTGGCTAAAAATTAATGGCGAGGCTGTTTATGGTTCACGCCCATTTGAAGTCTTTGGAGAAGATTCTGTTTTTTACACCAGGAACAAAGGTAATGTTTACGCTGCGGTTTTAAACTGGAAAGGTGGTCCTGTCACTCTCAAGGCTTTGCATACAAACGGATCAACTCTCGGTACAGTTTCCAAAGTTGAATTACTCGGCTCTGATCTTTCAGTTAAGTTTGTACAAGATGAAGAGGGGCTGACCATAACTCCTATCGGATCGTTACAGGCGCTGTCTGGAATTACAGACCGGCTGCTAGCATCAGAGTACCGGGTTCTGCGAATCACTCATGACAAAGGTTGGATTAATGATGATGACCCCGGCGCTTTAGCCCCTGGCTGGACTCGCTATTGCAATCTGAAAACGGACGATTTCAATAATGATCTCACTGCGAGTAATACGCCAGGCGATGTTTGGAGTTGTACATTTATAGGAAGCAGTGTTTCAGTTATCTCTCCTAAAGAAACAGGGGCAGGAAAGATTGATATCCAAATTGACAATGATATTGGTGCGACAGTAGACCTATCTGCTACGGGAGTACGCAAGGCGCAGCAGATGATATATGAAGTTACAGATCTAACTCCCGGCAGGCATACTATAAAGATTATTAATCGTGGATCCGGACCCGTATCTGTCGATGCTTTAATTGTCCGGGAAAATGATTTTCAGAATAACTAATGGCCGAACAAATGAAAATAAAAATATTTTTCTTATTTGCTATCCTATTCTTTTTATGTTCATTCCTAGAAGCTCAAGAGTTGTATGTCGGAGCTAACTATCATCCTCACGATGATAAAAATCCGGAAAAGGTAAAGCATGATATAGAACTGATGAAGGAGGCAGGATTCAAGGTTGTCAGAATGGGTCATTTAGCCTGGGACAGCTATGAGTCCTCCGACGGAAAATTCGACTTTGAATGGTTTGATAAAGTAATGGATATGATGAACGAAGCCGGTATTAAAGTTATTTTGGATATTGCCGTTCGCCCTGCTCCAATCTGGCTGCACTTTAAATTTCCTTCAATTAATATCGTCGATGAAAAGGGAGATCTGCTTTATCCAAATCATCGTTATATGGAGGATGTTGGAGATCCGGATTATCAGAAGTATGCTTTGCGATTTACAAATGCAATGGTTAAGCAGTATGGAAAACATCCGGCATTATTAGCATTTGGTATAGATAATGAATCCGGCGACGGCAGAATTTCTTATTCTGAAACTGCAAGGCAAAGATTTATTTCCTGGTTAAAGATGAAATATGCTTCGGTTGAAAATTTAAACAAATCATGGGCAACTCAACGGTGGTCGAGAAGGATCAACCAATGGGAAGAGATTGGTTTCCCTGTAGCAACCCATGCAACTGATGTACCCGAAAGGATGCTCGACTTCAGGCGGTTCGTTTCAGATGAAATCAATGAGTTCCTCTTTAAGGTTATTGATGTGGTAAACACCAATGCACCTAATGCCCTGGTTAATACTAATGCATGGTATTACAGCCAAATGAAATTTTTTGATTATACAAACATTGCCTATTCCGGCAAGATGACACGGCAGGGTACCGGTTTTTATCCGGGACTTTCCTTA
>DATKLQ010000144.1:0-4825 GCA_035542335.1 Ignavibacteriaceae bacterium
GATTATCATTTATATTCCTTGCATATGACACAGCAACACTTCCTTCGGAACTATGATTGTGATCTTCCCAGGAAATTCCGCCTAGATATTCATCAAACAGTGAGTATTCTATTGCATCATGATCACGATTATCATAACTTAATGCAAATGAGCCGGCGTTCTCATCTTTGTGATACGCAGTAACACTTGTAAACGGTTTCGAGCTCCAATATTGGGTAAGGGGGTTCCTAAAGAAAGATACACCTGTATTTTTCGTAAGGCTAAGTTTCGCAGGATTATAGATCAAAGCATCATCATTTGTTAGTGAAGCGACTCCCATTTCACCCATTCCGTAGGAGGATACGGATTTAGGCCAGGAAATAAAATCAAATGCCTGGGTGCTTTGAGGCTTTAAATCCGATTGAAGAGATAGAAGAAGAAGGAGATTAAAAACTGCGGATGTTTTCATATTAAAACCCCACCCCAATAATTTTTACCGATAAGAGTAACAAATTTATTGAAATAATACAGGTGAGAAATTAATGCATAAATTCTTGGAGGAGTCAGGAGACAGAAGACAGGAGACAGAAGAGAAGAGATGGATGATGGAAATCGAAAATCGGAGACATTACGCTAAACGTTACCGCCAATCGATATGGGATTCGCTGCCGTAAACGCTTATCCATCGTTTAAGTAATTGTAAGACAGTGAAGTGAAACGGTCATCGGTAATCGGTAACAGATTAATTCTATCTTCTGACTCCTGACTTCTGTCTCCTGTCTTCTCTTATATTACTCATAAAAGTTCTTATCCCATTTATGCACTTTGAGCTTCTCAAGCATTCCCCCGGAAAGCGGTCCTTTTTCGATGCTTTTTAAATTAGCATTCAGGTTTTTTTCTTTCCTCATGCCTGGTATAACCGTTGTTACTGCATCAAAGCTTAGGGTGAATCTTAGTGCGGCTTCAGCCAGAGATCCGGCTTCACTTTTTACATCGTCCCAGATCCTGTCCGCTCTCAGCTTTACATCCAGCTTTCTTTTTCCTTTAAAGTAATCATTCCGGAAATCGCCGACCGGAAAAGTAGTCGATGGAGTTATATTTCCGGTCAGTCCTCCTTCATCAAAAGGAACTCTCGCGATTATACCGATCATTTTTTCCTGGCAGAAGGAGAATAAATGTGAAGCAGGCTTCTGCTCAAAAATATTAAAGATGACCTGGAATGAATTTACCAAACCTGTTTTACCCGCTTCAATCCCGTTATCAGGCTCATGATCATTCACAGAGATCCCGAAGAACCTGATCTTCCCGTCTTTTTTTAATTTTTGAACCGCTTCCTTCCATTCATCCTCCTTAGCCCATTTATCATTCCATACATGGAACTGCTGAAGATCAATATAATCTCTTTTTAAATTTTTTAAGCTCGCCTCCGTTTTCTCAATGATATATTTTTTGGGAAAGGAATCCTTTAAAAGGGAATTAGGAGCTGCCGGCCATTCCCATCTCTTTGAAGGAATTTTTGTGGCAATAAAGATATTTTTGCCGAATTGTTTTTCGGCTTCACCTAGCATTTTTTCGCTGTGTCCTTTCCCGTAAGCAAGAGCAGTATCGAAAAAGCTGATCCCTTTTTCCATTGCTTTGATAAGAACCGTATTCGATTCTTTATCATCTGCGCCGATCCAGTCGGACTTACCTATTCCCCAGCATCCGAATCCCAGGATAGAAACTTCGGTGCTTGATTTATCGAATATTTTCTTCAGCATTATTTCTCCGGTTCAAGAAAAAAAATGGAACCTACAAGCCAACTTAAAAAAAAGTAATCAATATTCTCAACATCGCCTAAACTTCATATTCATTAAAAGAATTTGAATAAAAACCCAAGACATGCAGTGTCTGAGGGAAAATATTAATCCCTTTATCAGGGATAATATTTCTCATCATTCCCTTCTCTTGAAACGGATACTTTAAATTTCTTAAGCATGCCTTTTAATTCTTCCTGCTGAAGCTCTATATTTATTGCCACTCCTGCCTTGGTTCCCTCTCCTGCTGCAACTATTACGAACTTCATATCTTTAATTGCATCACCGGCTGCAAATACTCCTTTAATATTTGTTTTCTGCTTCTTATCGGTAATGATAAACCCTTCTTTGCTGAAATTGCACCCTAGCTGCTCGGCAAGCGCGGATCTCTGCCGTTGACCGGTAATAAAAAACAGGGCATCTCTATTAATAGACTGTCCGTCCTCAAAAATTATTTCGGATAAAAATCCGTCTTCTCCCCGGAGATTTTTTATTTTTTGGGTAAATAATCTGATCCCCATTTTTTCGAGAATCTCCCTGTTTACTTGGCTTAAATTAGTTCCGCCGTCGGTGCAAAGTATAATATCTCTGCTCCATGTTTTCAGTGATAAAGAAAATTCAACGGCTTCTTTTCCTTTACCGTAAACTGCCAAAGGTTTATCCCTTACTTCCCATCCGTCGCAGTAGCTGCAGTGAAAGACATTATTGCCGTAAAAATTATCAATCCCCTCAATTTCAGGAAGCTTATCAATCAATCCTGTTGCCAGCAATATTTTTTTTGCATAGAGGGCTCTCCCCGAAGAATCAATCAGTTCAAATTTATTTTCAAGCTTATTTATTTTAGTTATTTCCGCAAATTCAATTGCCACTTTATACTGCTGCAGCTCCTCTCTTGCAAGCTGAAGGAATTTTAAAGGATTTATCCCGTCGCGGGTTAAATAGCCGTGCATAACTTTAGCTTTGGCATTCCTGTTTTTGCCGCTGTCGCACACCAGCACATTTCTCCGGGCGCGCGCCAGAATTAAAGCTGCGCTTAATCCTGCCGGACCTGCTCCCACTACAATTACATCATTCATAAGAATACTGTTTTTATAGATATCAAGATGAACATGGAGAAAAAATTTTCAAAGTAATTTAATATAAGTAAAGAATTTACAAGAAAAATCATTAAAAGCTTAAGCAATAAAAAATGAAGTCCTTCCGACAATAGGCAAAGGAATTGCTTAAAAAAGAATGAAAAAAATTTTTGAGCGGGTCAAATTTCTAAAAAACATTAATTTTGAAAGTTTCAATTTTCCTTAAAAAATTATGAAAGAACCCCGGGATTTAATTTATTCATGAAGGCTAATGAATCACACTTGCAATAAAACAGTTGACTCTGACAAAAAAATTCCTTACAAATATACATGTCATTATTGATGCACGTTTAAATTGAATATTTTCAGATTATTTCGAATCGATATGCCTTCCGTTCAAAAACCGCTTTTAAATAATCCAATTTTTTATGTTGAACAAATACCCGGAGGAACTCATGCAGAGGCCATTGGAAATTTCTTTTCGCGATGTACCGAAAAACGATTCAATAAAAACATTGATTTATGAAAAAGTTGAAAAGCTTGAAAAGGTGTGCGATTATATTACAGGCTGCAGGGTTGCAATTGAAAAACCGCATAGAAATGTAAGGACAGGAAACCAATATAGAGTTAGAGTAGATATTACCGTTCCGCCCGGCCACGAAATTGTAATCAGCAAAGAACCGGGAAATAATGATATGCACGATTCCCTGCCCATGGTAATAAGGGATGCATTTGATGTGGCCCGGAAGCAGCTTCAGAAAATAGTTTCAGTGCAGAGGAAGGAAGTTAAATCACACCCCGAACAGGAAGTAAGGGCAATCATCTCCAGGATATTTCCGGATGAGGGATACGGATTCCTGCGGACAATAAATGGCCGGGAGATATATTTCCACAAAAATTCACTGCTTAATGTAAATTTTGAAAACCTTGAAGAAGGAAGAGGAGTAAGGTTTTTTGAAGAAGACGGGGAGAAAGGGCCGCAAGCAAGCTCGGTGCAGATAATCGATTAAGTATAACGCAAAGCCAGTGGCACAGATTAATAATCTGTGCTACGGGATTTCCTAAAATATTTTTTGATAATTATGGGCTTTCCATTCATTCCAAATAAAACCGTAGAAGTCCCCGAAATTCCCTTCAAGAATAGAGTAAGTCTTTCGTCAAAAAAAACCGCACTGGTTATTGTTGATATGCAGAACGATTTTGTGAAGGAAGGAGGAGCGCTGCTTGTTCCTTCGGCTGCAGAAACCATTCCGAAGATTAAAGAATTAATTAATGTAGCACGAAAAACCGGAGTTAAAGTTGTATACACCCAGGATACTCATTTCGAAGGAGACAAGGAATGGAAAATCTGGCCGGAGCATTGCCGGAAAGGATCATGGGGCTGGGAGATTATTGATGAATTGAAACCTCTAGAGGATGATCTTGTCTGTATAAAAAACCGTTACGACGGGTTTTACGGTACAAGCCTCGATCATTATTTAAACCGTGTCTGGAAAATTGAAAACCTGGTAATTACGGGAACGGTATCAAGCATCTGTGTAGCTCATACCGCTGCCTCTGCCGGGTTAAGATGGTACAATATCGTTGTACCTGCCGATTGTATTTCAGCTTTAACCGAATTTGATCAAGCTCTGACATTGAGGCAGGTTTCCTGGCTTTATACAGGGAGTGTCGTTAAAAAAGGAGATAATGTAAAATTTACATAATCGATGCTTCTTGTAATTTTGGAGTCCTTGCAAATCAATCAAACCTGCCTTGTCGGCAGACAAGCCGGCAGGCGGGTCCGTTTCATCCGTGTTCTATTCTCTCTTTCACTAATTTCCTGCCGTTCCCCAAATCAACAAAATTCTCTGCATTTAACCCTATATTTGTATCAGTTTAATTCATTTTGACATCAAATATTCACAGATCAGAACATCATAAATGATGCTCCTACAATTAAAATGGTGAAACATGAATAATCTATTAAAACTT
>DATKLQ010000145.1:0-2005 GCA_035542335.1 Ignavibacteriaceae bacterium
AGATGAAAATGAAATAAAATACTCTAATGTTTATGCAAGAGAATTATCAACATCATTCGAAATACCGACAAAAAATTCGATCCCCAGCGACAACAGCCAACACAAAGTTACCATTGCAATTGATCATTCGCCGGTTGAATATTCATACACCTCCGTTCCCAAAATCATTCCTGCTGTTTATTTAAAGGGAAAGATTGTTAATGATAATGAATATCCGCTGCTCGAAGGCGAGATAAATGTTTTTGTAGATAATGATTTCATTAACCGGACGCATCTAAATACTATTGTTCAGTCGGATACTTTTGATCTCGCTCTCGGAATTGATGAAAGGATCCAGGCAAAGAAAGTTCTCATTAATAAATTCTGGGAATCGAAAGGTCTTTTAGGCGGAAGGAGAAGCATAACTTATGAGTATGAAATCCAGGTAACCAACAACAGGCAGACGGAAGAATCCGTATTGGTTTATGATCAGCTTCCGATTGCAATGAATGAAGAAATTAATGTCGAATTAATTGAGCCGCAGAAGGAAGAGAAGGAGCTCGGCAATGATAAAAAGCTGGAATGGAATTTAAAGCTTAAGCCCGGCGAAAAGAAAATTATCCCGGTAAAGTATAAAGTTGATTTCCCGAATAATTATAATGTTTACGGGCTGGAATAAAAGATAGAAGGAATATTCAATCTGCGATAATCTGCCTGATCAGCGTAATCCGCGTTCTATTTACCCAGGTGAGCAGGCATAGAATCGGTTTTCTATATTATCATCCACATGTTTACTTATTGATCCAGGAAAAAAGAAGTAAATGAAAAGTATTATTTAAGTGACGTCAGCTTTTTCCGTTGCATGCCAATCTGAGGTATGCTCATAACGGATAAGTTATTTTGGGATAATCCAGTACTTCAAATACTAAATTGAGAAATGAAGTTATTTGAATTCAAGTTTCATCACGATATAAAGGAAATAAACTCCGCAGATATTTCTATATATAAGGCTTAAGAAAAGTAAAGTGGAGACATTATCAAAATTTAATTCCGAAAGATAAAAGAGAAACGAAGCCGTTTAAGCCGATATCCATTACCTGAATTACTTTTTTATTTCCGATTGTTGATTCTTCCGTTTGTTCTTCAACCTGAATCCTGGTATACCGGTATCCTCCTTCCGCAGAGGCAAAAAATTCTCCTAAATCAATAGAAGCTCCGGCAGTAGCCTGGATGCACGGTCCCCATCCTCCTGTCGACATTTTCCAGTCATAATTGAATTGCTGCAATTCCTTAAACCTGATTTCTTGTGATATAATGACGGATTGATGAGAAGCCCCGATTTGCGGGCTTAATATGAATGAAACCTCTCCGATTTTCCCCGGAATATATAATGCCTTAAATAAAATTTCATAAGAACTTATTGATCCGTTTATTTTCACTGTACCTGCATAATCCATGTAATTAGTATAGGCAGGAGAATATGTATAGCCAAAAGAGATGCCTGCTCCAATTCTTTCAATTATATTAAAAATGATTCCCGTATTTGCCAGCAGAGTCGGACCAAATTCTGTTTGAGTTTTGAGCGGGACACCTGAATATTTATAGGCATCGACTATAAGATTATAGTATTCACTGAGGTAATCCGCCGAGGTATTCCCATAGCCGATAGAAACAAATGCTTTCCACGGATCGGGGACACTCCTCATTTGAGAAAATAAAGATTGAAATAAGATCAAACAAATGGTTAATATAAAGAAAGTTTGTTTCATTATGGATTAACTCCTAGATTATGGATTAACTCCTAGATCAATGAACCATTGAGCATATGATGTTCCCACAAACAGGTAGCGGCCATTTTCAGAGCCAGCCAAAGAGTGGACAAGGTATTTATAACCCCAGGAACGGGTGACTTTTTGAGATGCAATATCATACTCGACCACAATACTCGAATCATTATTACTCTCTTGGAGAGCATATGCAGCATATAAAGAATTTGAATTTGCCCTGATAGCAGAAATATTTTTTA
>DATKLQ010000146.1:0-2377 GCA_035542335.1 Ignavibacteriaceae bacterium
AAGCTTCTTTTGAAAGAGCAATTCCTTTGACGACTAATTCTTTTGAGGAATCCGGTTCTCCGGTGATGATTGCCGAAGAAAGGATAAATAGAAATGAGAGGAGATAAAGGTTTAGTTTCTTCATTTTACACCTTCCTTAATGATTGTAAAGTACTTTATAAAACAAAGTTTAAGAACAAAAAAATTTTTATTTCTTAATCATCTTTTCCAGATTATCTAAATATGCTTCAAATGCTTTTCTTCCTATTTTTGAAAGAGAGTACATTGTTCTCGGTTTTCTGTTTATGAATTCTTTTTTAACGTTTATATAACCGGCATCTTCAAGCTTTTTCAGATGAACACTTAGGTTGCCGTCAGTTGCATTGACCTTTTCTTTAAGAAATACAAAATCGGCTTCAACTACAGATATTAATAGAGCCATAATTGCCAGACGTATCCTGGAATGTATTAAATCATCAAGCTGCTGGTAGTCGAACTCACTCATGATTGTGCATTTATTTCCTGTTTATATTTTTTATATATCAAGAACCCGGGAATAGTTTGAAAAAACAGCATAAGGAAAGCCATAATCAGAAAAGATTCCATAGTAGTTACAATGAAGAGGATTATACCGCCTATCCACCAGCCGAAAGAAAGATTTCTAAACCATTTTTCTTCTATAACAACGCCCGAAACAAAATATGCGCTGCCGATTATAATGCTGAGGATAGGGGAGATAGCCATGGGACTGATTATTCTGAAAGCAGGGCCAGCAAACCCTATTGTTGTCATTGCAATTCCGGCCGATAGCCAAACAACCCCCAGGATTTTTCCTGCGTATGTAGAAGGTTGCTTTTCTATTGATTTATTTCTTGCCACTATTGAAAAAATCCAGCCGATTGATATTAAGCCCGCCCAGATCCAAACGTAATTAAAATATATGCGGCTTAAATGAAGCACATACATTCCCAGCATGCCGACGATTACCAGAATTCCCCAGAAAATATAATCTCTTCCATTGTAGAATATATTTCTCTTGGTATCTTCAATTACTTTACGAATGAATTGGAGCTCTTCAAGTGCTGTTTTTTCGTCCATTATTGTTTACCTTTATAAAGTACTTTGTTTTTCAAAGTAAAAATTATAATTTTCATTTATCAATGTCAAGCGCTGAATTATTTATTTTAAAAAGGATTATTAGAACTTATAATTCAACTAAATCGATTATATATACAACAAGGCTCAATTTCTTGCAAAAACGAAGCAGTTTCAATATATTAAGCACCTTATTGTCATAATTTTTAGAGCAATGAAGCACTGGAGTGCTGGTGTAATGCTTAAAATCTAATTGAATACTCCATACTGATTACTCCATACTCCTTACTGCTCCGAAAAGCCGGGGTGGCGGAATTGGTAGACGCACAGGACTTAAAATCCTGTGGGAATTATGTTCCCGTGCCGGTTCGAGTCCGGCCCTCGGTACGATGCAATTAATAATGAATAATTAACAATGATCTTTGAATTGTTAATTCTTAATTGTTAATTATTCTCGGGGTTCTTAGCTCAGTTTGGTTAGAGCGTCTGTTTGACGTACAGAAGGTCATAGGTTCGAATCCTATAGAACCCACTAGTAGAATTGCGGATTTCGGATTGGATTTGTGATTTACGAATTATGAATTACGAATTATTCGTAAATCAAAAATCGTAAATTAGAAGTTTGTTTCGGATTTCCTAAATCCGCAATTCGACCTGTCCCGCCAAAGGCGGGAAATCCGAAATTCGAAATAGCGTCTGTTAACACCTCGGACCTAGTCCGATTTTTTATGTTAGGAATTATGGATAAAATTAAAATAACTTTCCCCGACGGAAGTATAAAGGAATTTGATAAGGGAGTCACTGCTTTTAAAATCGCAGAATCCATTTCTCCGCAGCTGGCCCAGGATGTTCTGGCTGCAGAGATTAATGGTATTGTAAAGGACCTGAGCATAACAATCAATAATAATGCACTTCTGAAGTTTTTAAAATTCGACGATGAAAAAGGGAAGGAAGTGTATTGGCATTCAACTTCCCATCTTATGGCACATGCCGTACAGGATATTTATCCTGAAGCTAAATTCGGTGTAGGTCCTGCCATTGATTCCGGATTTTATTACGATATCGATATCAATACTCAGCTTGCCGAAGAAGATCTTCGGAAAATCGAAAAGAGAATGGAAGAAATATCTAAGAAAAATAATCCCTTCGTTAGACAGGAAATATCAAAGGATAACGCGGTTAAATTTTTTGTAGACAAAGGTGATCCTTATAAGCTTGAAATATTATCCGAGCTTGATGAAAATTCGAAAGTTATAAGCTTATATAAAGAAGGTGAATTTACAGATCTGTGTACCGGGCCTCA
>DATKLQ010000147.1:0-11464 GCA_035542335.1 Ignavibacteriaceae bacterium
CTTAAAGAACAATATTTTCGAAAAATAAAGAATAAGTCGACATAATCTTTCCATTTTGCCCTGTCACCAAGTGTATAAGCTTTCATAGCTGCAAGATCCACTAATTGCGGCATATTAATTATGTTTTCGAAATTCAAATTTGCACGAACCGGATCTAAGTATTGGTAAAATGTAATTTTAACTCTACCTATAAAAAAAGTCCATTCTTGAGGAGTTTGACTAAGAGTTTTAAATCCAAATCCATATTTTTTTATTCGCTCTTCAAGATTTCGCCTGACTATATTAGATAAGGTAAAAAGATCAAAATCAATTGAACGTCGATGACCTATCTGCAACGCAATTGCAGTTCCGCCAACCAGAAAAAAATTTCTCTTAAACTTGCGGATCAAAGGTAAAAGTTTTGTTTGCTCTTCGGTTAAGATTTCTTTATGAAACATGTTCATTGAAATATAATGAAAAGAAATGAACCGCTTGTTTTCTATAGTTACATCTTGAACGCTTAACCTGTTTGAAAAAAATGTCAGAGACTTTTTTTATTCCGAGTAATTTAATTAACCTTTGAACGCCGGCCCAATCTCCATAATTGAGGATCGTTTCAACCAATAAATCATCGCTGATTTTTTCTTTAGCTTCTTCTTTTACATACCAGAGAAGGTATGAGTAATCTTTTATTAATTTTTTTCTTTGATGCATTTTATTCTATTACTTCAAATCCGGTATATTTCTGTAAAGCAATAGGGACGATAATTTTTCCCTCGGGGGTTTGATAATTTTCCAGCAGTGAAACCATTAGTCTGCTTGTTGCCAGCCCGGATCCGTTTAAGGTGTGAACAAACTCCAGCTTTTTCGTTTTTTCATTACGGAACCTGATGCTTGCTCTTCTCGCCTGGAAATCTCCGAAAAGGCTGCAGGAGGAGGCCTCGAGCCATCTCTTTTCGGCAGGCGACCAGGTTTCGATATCATAGCACTTTGCCGCCGAAAAGCTTAGATCACCCGTGCAAAGCAGCAGAACTCTATACGGTATTTTTAGTTCCTTTAAAATATCTTCGGCATCATTTACTAGAGTTTCCAATTCATTTAATGAATTATCCGGTTTAACAAATTTCACCATTTCAACTTTATTGAACTGGTGAACGCGTAGAAATCCTTTTGATTCTTTTCCGTATGATCCGGCTTCACGCCTGAAGCATGCCGAATACCCTACAAACTTAATCGGAAGATCATTTTCATTCAGTATTTCATTCCGGTAAATATTTGTAATCGGCACTTCCGCAGTCGGTATAGGATAAAGCTCATCTTTATCTATAAGATACATATCATCAGCCATTTTCGGCAGTTGCCCGGTTCCCTTCATCGAATCCTTATTTACAAGAAAAGGAGGAAAGATCTCTGTATATTTATGATGATTGAGATGATAATCAAGCATAAAATTCAGAAGCGAGCGTTCGAGCGTTGCGCCTTTGCCTGTATAAACCGGGAACCCGGAACCCGAAATTTTAGCGCCGCGTTCAAAATCGAGTATTTTTAATTTCTTGCCGAGCTCAATGTGATCTAAAATTTTTTCATCATTTTCAAAGCTGAAGCCCTCCGGAACCCAGCGCCTTACTTCAACATTTTCCTGCGCAGTCTTACCGACGGGAACGGATTCGTGCGGCATATTCGGAATATACATTAGTATTTCTTCCAGCTCCGCTTCGATGTTTCTTAATTTCGGATCTAGCTCCGCAATCTGATCGGAGACGCGCTTCATTTCCGCAAGAACCGGGGCAACATCCTGACCTGCTTTTTTCATCTGCGGTATCTGAGAAGAAACCTGGTTCCGTTTAGATTTTAATTCATCGGTCTGGGCAATAAGCTTTCTTCTCTCCTCATCAAGGCTTAAGATCTCATCAACCCTGCTCTTTTCATTTTTATTCTCGACGCCTTTTTTTATAAGGTCAGGATTTTCGCGGATGAACTTTAAATCTAACATAGAATGGAACGCAGATTTTTATGATTAATTATGATTTATTAAGATTTTATATTCGGAAATCAATACTTTTCTTTTAAATTGCGGCTTCTTGCCAAAGTTCAATAATAAACCTACTTCTATATCCGATGCTTTTAAGTAATTAACTAGCTGGCACTCACGCTCGGTGCATAAAGTTTCTGCAGCTTTTAATTCAATAATCACAACATCATTTACAATTATATCGGCAAAATATTCTCCTATGATCAAACCATTATAATAGACGGATATAGGTTTTTGCTTAATGCATTTTAAACCTAATTTAGATAATTCGATCAGCAGAGCATTTTCATAGACTCTTTCCAGAAATCCATATCCCAGCTTATTATAAACCATATAGTAAGCCTTTATGATAAGATCAGTTATTTCAGAATACTTATAATTACTAATCATAATGATCTTAATAAATCAGCGTTCCATTAAGGGACTTATTTTACAACTATATTATAGATTTTATTCTTAACAAAAATTTCCTTTACGATCTGCTTCCCATCAACGTGCTTTTTAATTTTCTCATCCTTTAGAATGATCTCCTTTGCCGAATTCTGATCAATATTAATAGGCATTTCGATAGTGTTTCTTAATTTTCCATTAATCTGCACGGCAAGATTTATAGATTCTTCAACCAATGCTTTTTCATCATATTTAAACCATATAGGTTTTTCAAAAATTGATTTATACTTCCCGATTAACTGCCAGCATTCCTCCGCAAGATGAGGTGCTAAAGGAGAAAGTAAAACCGCAAATCTTTCAAGCACATATGCCTGGAATTCTTTCGAAGCGCCCTCCAAGTTCTTGAGCTCGTTCAAAAGCTCCATTAAAGCAGCAATTGCGGTATTAAAACGGAAATTGTCTATCTCTTCATGAGATTTTTTGATCGTCTGATGAAGTTTCCTGTAAATTATTTTTTCATCTTCTTTAAGGAGATTAAGATCCAGTTTATCCTGAAGAACAATATCCTTAATTACTCCGGGAAACCTGTTATATAGCTCATAAATTCTCTGCACAAACCTGTCGGTGCCTGCAATCCCTTTATCGCTCCAGTCTCCTCCCAATTCATAAGGACCCATAAACATTAAATAAAGTCTGAATACATCCGAACCGTATTCAGAGGTAAAATCATCGGGGCTAACTACGTTCCCTTTTGATTTGGACATCTTCGCGCCCTGGTTTGTAATTGTGCCCTGGTGAACCAATGTAGAAAAAGGTTCGTCGGAATTGGTAAGATTTATATCTCTTAAAAATTTATGAAAAAACCTTGCATAAAGAAGATGCATGGTTGCATGTTCTGCTCCGCCCACATACATATCTACCGGAGTCCACTTATTTGATAACTTCCTGTTGAATGCTTCCGTGGAAATATGCGGATCCAAATACCTGAAATAATACCAGGAAGAATCGACGAACGTATCCATTGTATCCGGATCTCTCTTTGCATATTCATGACACTTCGGGCACTTAACATTCATGAATTCCTTATTGGTTGTAAGCGGAGATTCGCCGGTTGGTTTAAATTCGACATCATATGGAAGTTCAACCGGCAGATCTTTTTCACTTACCGGGACTTCGCCGCATTTGGGGCAATGGATGATTGGAATCGGCGTGCCCCAGTACCTCTGCCTTGAGATAAGCCAATCTCTTAAACGGTAATTAACCTGCCTTTTACCTATTCCTTCTTCCTCAACCCAGTCGATCATTTTCTTTTTTGCATCATCGACATAAAGCCCGTTAAGGAAATCGCTGTTCATTGCCGGGCCGTCGCCCACATATGCCTTCCCCGAAAATCCGTCCGGAGGTTTTACGGTTCTGATTATGGGAAGATTAAACTTTTCTGCAAACTCCCAATCTCTTTCGTCCTGGCCGGGCACAGCCATTATTGCTCCGGTTCCGTAGCTCATTAAAACATAATCTGCAATCCAGATCGGGATCCTCTTCCCGTCGGCTGGATTTATTGCATATGCGCCTGTAAATACTCCTGTCTTCTCTTTCACGGCAGAAGTACGATCAATCTCAGTCATCGATTTGATGCTGTTCTGATATTCCTTTACATTGAATTTAAATTCATCGGTTGTAATCATTTCCACCAGAGGATGTTCCGGAGCGAGAACCATGTACGTTGCACCGAAAAGTGTATCAGGCCTGGTTGTAAAGACTTCAATTATCTCGTCAAAGTTTTCTACTGGGAAAATAATCTCGGCTCCTTCACTCTTGCCGATCCAGTTTCTCTGCATCAGCTTGGTCTTTTCCGGCCAGTTGATCTTATCTAATCCCTGGAGCAGCTCTTCGGCGTATTCGGTAATCTTGAAGAACCATTGGGTAAGATTTTTCTGAATCACTTGCGTACCGCACCGTTCGCACGTGCCGTCGGCTTTCACCTGCTCGTTTGCAAGCACGGTCTGATCTTTCGGGCACCAGTTAACCGGCGCCATTTTCCTATAGGCCAAATGTTTTTTATAAAGCTGCAGAAAGATCCATTGGTTCCATTTATAATATTCAGGAGCGCATGTCATAAGCTCTGCATTCCAGTCGTACATGCATCCCATATTTTTAAGCTGCATTCTTATATCGGCAATATTCTTCATCGTGCTGTCGTAAGGATGTATGCCTGTTTTAATTGCATAGTTCTCGGCAGGAAGGCCGAATGCATCGTAGCCCATCGGCTCAAATATATTGTAGCCTGTTAATTTTTTTAATCTTGCCCAGGAATCCGACGGGCCGTAATGATACCAATGGCCTGTGTGCAGCTTTGCGCCGGAGGGGTAAATGAACATATTCAAGTGGTATAACTTCTTTTTTGTATCGGATAAATCAGTTTGGTAGACCTTTTTATCTTCCCAGTATTTCCGCCATTTTGCTTCTATTTCGGCAAAGGGATAACGCATTTGTATATATCTTTTTTAAAAAAGTAGTGCCAAATTTAGCTAAAAAGCGAGGGAGTTCAAATAGAATGCATGGATGGATGAGGGTATGACTGCGATAATATATTAAGAGCTGCAAACAGGGCCCTGCTGCATGAGAGGAACTTCAGTTAAAATTGTTGATATGTGAAAATATTTCAGCGTAATACAACCTGCTGTTCATAAGATCTGCCGTTCCATTTATAAATAATTGCCTGCGGCGTATCTGATGATTCATTTTTATACCAGTCACATATTATCTCTTTTATTCCATCGCCGTTTAAATCTTTGAATTCAATTTCGGTATCTGAAATAATAGTTGAATTCCCGTCTTCATCGGTACCGTTAATTTTCCGGCCTGTTTTACCGTCCCATGAAGATCCATAAGCTTTCAATTTCTCCATTTGTTCCGGAAGCAGTAGTTAACATGATTTCAATCTTTCCATCCTTATTCAAATCATCTGCAGAAGTAATCAAAGAAGAGGCTATGAAAAATCATTTAAAATCAAACCTGAATTCCAAATTAATTTTTCTATTTTGTAAATACCGACGGCACCTTTCGGAATAAATTCAACCGAATCGCTTATTGTTCCAAAAGTAATGATAAAACAATCTGACAAAGTTCCGAATGGATTATTTATATAAATATCAGTAATATTTTTTTTTTACTAATTCGATTTACATCCACAATTTCTCCCACTTCAAATCTGTCACCGAAAGAATTTTTTATCTTTGTCTCGATTTCTTTACGGAGTGAATCGGATACATCAATATCTTGAGAGAATATCCTTTGATATAAAGTAATATGAATTACAAATATGAAAAAAATTTTAAATGAGCTTTTCATTGCATTACCCTGATTTTTAAGTATAAAGAAGGCAATAAATTGAACTTTGTTCGAGGAATAATTGAAAAGAAGAAATGGTAGAAAGGGATAAATGAAAGATGTAGAAACGAGAAAACGATATGGATCCGGCAGACAAAAGAAAAATTATTGATACATCTTCTTAAACCGCCATTCAATCATTCATCCATTCATCCATTCCTTCATACAACCATTCATTCATACAATCTTTTAATTCGTCTTCATTTCCCGTCTCCGCCTTAGCTTCGCCGGGCAGGCATTCTGCCGGACAGGTCTTTAAATTTTTAAATCTTTCAATCTTTTAATTTCATTAGCGCATTCGCGGCAAAATTTATATTCTCAGAAAATTATTAACCAATATATCTTTACCATACATATGCAACTTCAATTTCCTTCATCCATACAATCATTCTCTTCTAGTTTTATTTCCTTTCCTTTTATTGTTAAATTGAAAAATAAAAAATTCAGTTTTAAGCAGGGCAAAATGAACTATCTCTCTTCTGATTATTTCACTTATAAAAACAATATTCTTCATTGCGAAGAAGTTCCGGTTCCGGAAATTATTAAAACATCCGGCACGCCGGTTTATATCTACAGTAAAAGATTTTTAATCGATAGATATAATGAATTCTCTGAGGCAGTTAAAGAGATTCCTCATACAATCTTTTATGCGGCAAAATCTAATTTTAACTTAAGTATTATTAAAACTTTCGTTACACTCGGGAGCGGGGTCGATGTCAACAGCCAGGGCGAATTGTACCGCGCTCTTAAAGCGGGGGCCGCACCCGGAAAAATTATTATGTCCGGAGTAGGAAAAACAGAGGAAGAAATATCCCTGGCTCTTGAAAAAAATATATTGATGATTAAAGCCGAATCTATTCAGGAAATTGAGCTTATAAATGAAATTTCTTCCCGGATGAAAAAGATCGCTCATGTCGCTGTAAGAGTTAACCCTGATGTCGATCCTAAAACTCATCCTTATATCTCTACAGGACTTGGAGAAAACAAATTCGGCATCGATTCCGGATCGTCTTTAAAAATCTTTAAGGATTATAAAAAATATTCTCATATAAAATTTACCGGCATTGATATGCATCTCGGTTCCCAAATAACTTCGATCGAACCTTTCGCGGATGCCGTAGATAAGCTCTCGGAAATATTCTTTAAAGTAAAAGATTTCGGTTTAACTCTTGAGCATTTTGATCTCGGCGGCGGTGTAGGCGTGAAATATAATAATGAAGATGTATTTACTATCCGTGAATATGCGGCTGCGTTACTCCCTAAATTAAAACGGCTGAATTGCAGAGTATTTTTTGAGCCCGGAAGATATCTTAATGCAAACGGCGGAATACTCGCTGCAAAGATTCTATATACCAAAACCAATTCTGCATTGAAAGAAAAAAATTTCTTTGTGGTTGATGCTGCAATGAACGATCTGCTCAGGCCCAGCTTTTATAATGCATACCATCATATACAGCCGGTTCAATTGAACGGTGAAAGAAAGGATATTTCCGCGGATATCGTCGGTCCAGTCTGCGAAAGCGGCGATTACTTCGCTAAAAATAGAACTATTTTGGAGTGCCGGCAGGGAGAGTATCTTGCTATTATGTCTGCAGGTGCTTATTCCGTTGTTATGTCTTCAAATTACAACGCAAGAAGAAGGCCGCCGGAAGTATTGGTAAAAGGAAACAAATTTTCTATCGTCCGCAGCCGTGAGACTTACGATCATATGTTGTATGATGAAAAAGCTGAATGATGCAGAGAAAAAAATTTATACAATCTGTCTCAGCCGGGGTTCTTTTAAGCCATCCTCTTTCTATCCTGGCAAATCCTGTTGAATCCTGGTCAAATCCTGGTAAAATCCTGGTTAATCCTGGTCAGATAATTAAACCCCGGAGATTGAAAAAAGGAAGCAAAGTCGGACTTATTTCACCCGGCAGCTTCATCACTCCAGAAGAGCTTGATGAATGTGCAAAAAATCTCGAGGCTCTCGAATTGAATCCTGTTTATTCAGATAGAATTTTACTCCGTGATGGATATTTCGCGGGACCCGATGAGCAAAGAGCCGCAGATTTAAATGAGATGTTTGAAAGAAAAGATGTCGATGGCATCGTCTGCACAAGAGGCGGATACGGCTGCTCAAGAATTCTGCCTCTTCTCAATTATGAGCTGATCAGAAATAATCCGAAGGTTTTTATCGGTTACAGCGATGTTACCGCTTTGTTGTTCGGTATATTCAAAAATACCGGACTCGTCTGCTTCCACGGACCTGTAGGTACCTCAACCTTAAATGAATTCAGCATAAATAATTTTAAATACATTGTTATGTACCCACAGGATAAATTTGTCATGTTCAATCCTGAAATTCCTGAAAAAATTGATGATGAATTGTATTCGGTGAATACAATCGGGAGCGGAAAAGCAAAAGGAAAGTTAATAGGCGGTAATCTTTCCGTATCCCTTTCATTGCTGGGAACCCCGTTCGACATTGATTATGATAATAAAATAGTATTTTTTGAAGATGTAGGCGAAGAACCTTATAGGATTGACCGGATGCTTACTCAATTGATCCAGGCAGGGAAGCTGCAGAAAGCAGCCGGCATTGCCTTAGGGGTTTTCGACAAATGTATACCAAAGCCTGATGAATCGGGCATAGATAATTCTTTTTCACTTAAGGAAGTGCTGATGGATAGGTTAATGGACCTGAATATCCCGGCAGTTTACGGAATGTCATTCGGGCATATCGTAAATAAATTTACGCTTCCATTCGGAATTGAGGCTGAGCTCGATACACTTGCGCATACAATTACTTTACTTGAACCGGCATGCACATGATCTTAATTCGTGCAATTCGGTGGCTAATTTAAGATAGCCACGAATTTCACTAATTAAAGGGGAAACAATGGTAGATTTAATACATAAAGAAGAAGTATTTAAAATTATCGGAATCTGCATGGAGGTTCACAGGCGGCTAGGTAAAGGATTTTTAGAAATTGTTTATAAAGATGCAATTGAGTACGAGTGTAAACAGAAAGATATTTATTATGAACTGGAAAAAGAATTTCTAATACATTATAAATATGTCATTCTTCCTCATAAGTTCTTTGCAGATTTTGTTTTATTTAATAAAATAATTCTTGAGGTGAAATGCTGCAGGGGCTTAGTCGATGAATTTATGGCTCAGACTTTAAATTACTTAGCTGCATTAAAATTTAGAGTCGGATTGATTGTTAATTTTGGGAAAGAATCTCTTGAATACAAAAGAATTGTACTTTAAAAGAAAAAGCCACTAATTTCACTAATTTCCAAAATATAATTCGTGTTATTCGTAGCTAATTTTTAATTCGCGCATTCGCGGCTCAAACTTTTAATTCGTGTAATTCGTGGCTAATTTATAATTTGTGTAATTCGTGGCTAACTTTTTAATTCGCGCAATTGGTGGCTCAAACTTTTAATTCGTGTAATTCGTGGCTAATTTATAATTCGTGTAATTCGTGGCTAATTTTTAATTCGCGCATTCGCGGCTCAAAAAAGGGAGTAAAAAAATGAAAATTATACTTAGTCTTTTTTTCTTCTCTTTAGTATTTTTCGGAATCTCCGGCTGTCTTGTCTTTCACAAAATATCCTATGAAATAAATTTGGACAACAGCACGGCTGCCCTGTTTATCTCCGACATCCGTTCCGATGCCTCGGATGCTTCTGCATTCACCGAAGATAAAGCCCAGCTCTTTGAATATTACCAGAAAAGCACTGCATTCCTCGATTCACTCAAAAAAGGCGGCCGCAATATTATCTCCAGGGAGCTCTTTAAGGATAATGATACTCTGAATGCAAAAGTCATCTATCTCTTCAACGATATAAGCAAAGTCGAAGGAATTGCATTTGAGGAAGGATTCAATTTCTTGACTCTGCCTCCCGATGACAGCATTTTATCTACAAACGGTCAGGTAGTCCGTTCCGCCGATTATAAAAGAATTTTATGGGACGAAAGCATTAAAGTTTTAAAATTTGAGATGCTTGGAAATACTTTCGAAGGAGGAGAATTCAGAAGCCTCGCTCCTTACTATAAACCGGAAGAGTAATGTTTGCCGAAATTGTTTTTCCTCTTCCGTTCAGAAATTCTTTTACCTATTTAATACCCCGCGGACTAGAAGAATATACAAAGATCGGTCTCCGCGCCGCTGCACCTTTCGGCAAAAGAATTCTTACCGGCTTTATAATTAATATTTCTCAGAAGAATGAAAATCCTGCCTTAGGCGATGTAGGAAAGATTAAGCCTTTAAAAGATATAATTGATAATTCTCCTGTCTTTACACCTGTAAGCTTAAAATTTTATAAATGGCTGTCCGAATACTACATCTGCTCTCTCGGAGAAGCACTCAAGCTCGGAGTTCCGCTTGGCTCGGAAATAGAATCAAAAAGAAAAATTATAATCGACGGGGATTACTGCGTAAAGATTCTTTCTGAGGAAAGAAATAAGGATTCGCTGAAAGGAAAACTTTTAAAAGAGCTCTCGGAAAGAGAGGAAATTAGCCTGTCTTATCTCCAGAAGCTTGTAAAAAGAAAAAATATTTATTCACATTTAAAATCTCTTGAAGAAAAAGGCGCACTCACTATTCTCGATGAAGTGGGAAACCCTAAAGCTAAAGCAAAAAAATCCAAGTTTGTAAAGCTCGCTAAGAATATTTCCGAAGTTTATGAAGTAATACCTGAAATAGAAAACCGGTCTCCCATGCAGGTAAGAATTCTTTTAGAGCTTATTTCTAAAAGAAAAAAACCTGCCCTCCTTTCTGAGATTATTAAGAAGACTAATTCATCCCAATCCTCCTTTGATTCCCTGGAGAAAAAAGGATTGATAGAGATTTTTGATAAGGAGGTTGAGAGAAAATATGTTGAGGAGTACAAAGAGGAATCCGCAAAGTTTGTATTGTCTGAAGAGCAGAAAACTGCAGTTGAAAAAGTTTCCGCGGTAATAGAAAAGAATGAATTTAAAACCTTCCTCCTTCACGGCATAACCGGCAGCGGCAAAACCCAGGTTTATATCGAGCTTGCAAAAAAAGCTTTGTGCGCCGGTAAATCCTGCTTATTCCTGGTCCCGGAGATTTCACTTACTCCTCAAATGACCTCACGCCTTTATAATAACTTCGGAGATGAAGTCACTGTCATCCACAGCAGGATGTCCCTCGGTGAAAGATATGATTCGTGGAGAAGAGTTCTAAAAGGAAAATCGAAAGTAGTTATCGGCGCACGCTCTGCATTATTTGCTCCCTTGAAGAATCTTGGGCTGATTGTGGTGGATGAGGAGCATGACGCCAGTTATAAGCAGTCCGATACAATACCTAAATACAATGCGAGAGATGCTTCAATTGTTCTTGGACAATTGAACGGCTGCCCTGTTATTCTGGGTTCCGCAACCCCTTCCGTCGAAAGCATGTATAATGCTTCTTCAGGTAAGTTCGAGCTTCTAAAGCTTACAACACGCGTCGATAATGCAAAGCTCCCTCAGATTATCCTGGTCGATCTGATTGAGGAAAGAAAAAAACATAGAATGGAAAATATTTTTTCAAGGACTCTCCTCGAAAAGATAAACGGCAGACTTACAAAAAACGAAGGCGTAATTATCCTCCAGAACCGCAGAGGTTTTTCTACTCAGATCTACTGCAATGACTGCGGTGAGCTTGAAATCTGCAATAA
>DATKLQ010000148.1:0-2628 GCA_035542335.1 Ignavibacteriaceae bacterium
ATCAGGGGCTTCCCTTCGCAGGTGATCGAAACAAGTCTGCACTTAATATGAAGCAGAAATCTCTTAATGCAGGCATGATTAAAGAAGAAAGCACTCTTAATTCAAATGCAAATTATGAAAACGAGATTGCTCAGCTAAAAGATATGATTTACAAGCGCCGCCAGGCTCCTTTGCCTCTTAAGACAGAGAAAGAAGCTGCTGCCTCATCCGTTTCTAAAAAAATATCCGAGGTGAACGATTCAAAGCCGGCGGCACCGGAGCAGGATCCCGCAACTCTTGAACTTAAGAAAATATTCGGGACGCTTCGCCATCGGGACGTTCAGAAATCAACATTAAAGGTTCTTTCAGGTACACTTGGTAATTACCGCAGTTTATTAAACACCTCCAATGCCGAGAGCCATGTTCTATCCAGCATTGCTTCTTTAATTCCGACAAATAAGCTGAAACTGGAAAGAAATAAAAAAGCAAAAAAAGTTGCATTGGTAGGGCCAACCGGCGTAGGAAAGACTACGTGTATCGCAAAGCTTTCGGTTATATCGAAATTAATTCACAACCTTGAAATAGGTTTGATTTCAATAGATACATACCGCTTAGGTGCAATTGATCAGCTGAAGATTTTTTCGGAGATAAGCAATATTGAACTGAAAGTGGCTTACGAGGCTAAAGAAATGCCTGATATTATAAACAAGTTCAGGAAAAAAGATCTGATTTTTATCGATACTGCAGGAAGGAGCCAGAATAATGTGCAGCAGCTTTATGAAGCAAAGGAATTTCTTAATGCTGCCCGGGTTGATGAAACTTATCTTGTTGTGAGCTCCACTAGCTCAACAAAAGTGCTTTTGGACGTATTTAAAAAATATAAGGTATACAACTTTAATTCAGTAATATACACAAAAATAGATGAGGCAGTTACATTCGGAAACATCCTCAACGCAGCCGTTAAAAAAAACGTCCCGGTAAGCTTCTTGTCAAACGGCCAGGTTATACCCGACGATATTATTGCAGCCGATTCCGAATTTATCGCGAATATGATTTATACCGGTAAAATCAATAAATGAACTCGCCCGGAAAGTACAGTAAGACACAGAACGCAGGGCAAGCCCAAAGAGTTATTGAATTAAGCAGCCTTCGGACAACGGATGAAAAGCCGGCAGCCCAAATACGAGATAAGCTCAAAATAGCCGCGTTCAGCTCAGGGAAAGGAGGAACAGGAAAAAGTTTCCTTTCCTTAAATACGGCGCTGGAATTATCTAAGAATAAAAAGCTGCTTTTCATAGATCTGGATTTGAATCTTTCCAACATCCACCTGATGCTCAACACCGTTCCGCGGAAAACCATTGGAGATTATTTTGAAAGAAAAAGATCTCTTTACGATTTGATTTCCAGGGAGGAGAATCCGCATTTTATTTTCGGAGAATCCGGCAGCCTTACGCATCCTAATCTAACCGAAAACAGGATAGAAGATTTTTTCAAAGATCTTCATGAATTGGACTCGGAATATGACTTTATATTTCTTGATATCGGATCCGGAATAGGAGACAATGTAATTAATTTTCTATACAACTCGGATATTAATATAATCGTTTCAACGCCCGAACCGACGTCGATAATGGATGCATACGTCGTTTTAAAAATCCTTAAGGCTAATTCTTACATGGGCCGTAAAACTATAGTAATAAATAAGTGCAGCAGTTTAGAAGAAGGTAAAAATGCATTTGCCAACCTTAATTCCGCTTCGGGTAATTTTCTCAAAGAAAGGCTCAATCTTTTAGGCTTAGTGCAGTATAACCAGGAAATTATTCAAACCATTATTGAACAGATCCCCTTTATGAAAAAATATTCGTCATCAAATGGAACCCTTCATTCAAAGAGCATATCGCAAATCAGGAATCTTGCGGCAGGGTTAATTGAAATCCAACAGATGGCTAATATTCACCAGAGATAGAAAATACCAGTCAATTCTTTCCTTCTTAAAAGATAAAAAATAAACAGCGCAGGTGGTATGCAATTTGAATTTTTCATTAAAATAATTTTTGAACAAATATGGATAAAATTCCTCTACAAATCGGATTACTGCTGTTCTTCATTTCAATAATAATTTTTTCGCAAAACGGCATGGGAATAAAGGATGTCCTTATAAGATCATTAATTATTTCAATGGCGGCAGTAATACTGACGCAGGTTACAGTACTATTTGCTGCAAAATCCCTGGGCAACTCAAATGGGAAATCGATGCTTTCAGAGAATACGAGGAAATCGGCCAAAGATAATCGGGAAGGTAATTGAGTATGGACAATTCCCAGCTATGGACACGCTACAAGAAAAATCCTAAACCGGAGTTAAAAAAACAGCTCGTTCAGAATTATTTAAAACTAGTGCACTATGTAATCCATAAATCCAATTTTGCCAATCCCGAACTGCTGGATGAAAGAGATTACTTCCAATTCGGAATAGAAGGATTGAGTGAAGCAATAGACAGGTTTGACCCGACGGTGGGAACCAAGTTTGAGACCTATGCGATTCAAAGAATAAAAGGGAAAATCATAGACGAATTAAGAAAATTAAAATTAAATCCTAAGATAGTTTCTTCCGACGGGAAAGAGCAGAAATATTACTCGAGGGTTTCAT